>NZ_JCBDGH010000093.1:0-40474 GCF_059833955.1 Vibrio sp. R15-SG3-ISO1A | reverse complement strand
GCTAGAAAAAGCTGTCAACAAACGCGTTGCAGTAAAGCAGTTTATTATGGACAACAAAGTCGTGGTCGGGGTGGGCAATATTTACGCCAATGAGTCGCTATTTAGTGCTAAAATTCACCCCAGCCGAACGGCTGGCAGCTTATCTCTGCCAGAGTGGCAGCAACTGGTTGGCGACATCAAAGCCGTACTGGCGACCGCCATCAAACAAGGCGGCACAACGCTGAAAGATTTCGCCCAAGCCGACGGCAAGCCCGGCTACTTTGCCCAAGAGCTACAAGTCTACGGCAAAGCCGGAAAGCCCTGCCCAACCTGCGGCGAGCCGATTGAAGAGCTCAAAATTGGGCAGAGGAATACGTTCTATTGTGGTGGGTGTCAGGTGTAGCGACTGGCTTAACCGAACCACCAACGCAGCGGTTTGTAGTTCGAACCCAGCTTTCCGAGGTGGTAGAGGTTGGTGGTGAGGTTGAGTGTCATACTTTTTAGTTTATGGCACGCCCTTAATATTACCGTGGATAATGTCTTCTTACCTTGATTCTTCCTATCGCCAATAATAGAGGCAGTATTCCCCCCACTCAAGCCAGCCGGAAGAACACCAAACATGGTTTGTTTATGAACCCAAGCGTTGCGCAGGAATACGTCTACGGGGTAGTAGAAATGCTGACTGCTCTCTAAGAATGCTTTGGCCGCGCTTGGTGTGATAGCATAAGCGGCTGTACATTGTGGCACTTTCAAATATTTGACTAATTTTTGATGCTCATATTGTCGAACGCGGTAGTGAAGACGATTTCTATCGGCGTTTTCCATGCGAATGTAGCCACAATTCTCAATATGTTGCTTGGCAATGCTGACGGTTTTGGGAAATAACTTGGTATCAATGACTAAGTCATCCTCTAAAACCAGAATTGGTTCGTTCAGCTCGACACATTTTTGCCAAAGTAAATAGTGACTCGCGTAACAACCAAGCTCCCCTTTGGCCGCTGGCCGCCCCATTCGGTGTCGAAATCCTTGTTCACAGTATTTGTCGAGTAGTGGATGATGGTCAGTTCGTGCATCAACACCGAACCAAAAGTCGAAAGGAATATCCATCTCACTAAGTAGGGATGCGGTGTTCTCTTGGCGCTCTATACAGCTTTTTAAGGTAATACAAAAGGTTTTCATGTGACAGATTACTAATTTACCATATGGGAGTATTGTCTTTTAAAAGCATGAACGTGCACACCGCGATAGGCCTAAATATCGATCTGTGTTCCCTTTTTATAACGCTAATCGGCCACTATTTCATCGGTGATGACATGGGTGCATATTGTGTTGACTTGGTGGTCAATCAATCGTGATACAAGTAATATATAACACTATAAAGAATTTGAGGTTGTCATATGAAATACCTTGTCACAGGAGCTGCAGGCTTCATCGGTTCAGCGACTATTGAACGATTGTGTTCCGCTGGTCATGATGTCGTTGGGATCGACAACATAAACGATTATTATGATGTCTCTTTAAAAGAGGCTCGTTTGAAGCGCATTAAGCACCCCAACTTTGAATTTATCAAGATGGATATTGCTGATCGCGAAGGGGTCGCTGAGCTCTTCAAAAAAGGACAATTCCAACGAGTTATTCATTTGGCGGCACAAGCCGGAGTACGCTACTCGATTGATAACCCAATGGCGTACGCAGATAGCAATTTGGTGGGCCATTTGGCGATTCTTGAAGGGTGCCGTCATAACAATATCGAGCACTTAGTGTATGCCTCTTCCAGCTCTGTATATGGGTTAAATCAAAAGATGCCGTTTGATACCCAAGACAGTGTTGATCACCCTATTTCTCTATACGCGGCGACGAAAAAAGCCAATGAGCTGATGTCTCATACCTATTCCCACCTCTATGGGTTACCTACGACAGGTCTTAGATTTTTTACCGTCTACGGGCCTTGGAGCCGACCTGATATGGCGATGTTTAAATTTGCCAACCTTATCGTCGCGGGTAAAACGATCGATATCTATAACAATGGCGACATGATGCGTGATTTTACTTACATTGATGATATCGTTGAAGGGATCATTCGTATCCAAGATAACATCCCAGCGAGGCAGCCCGATTGGACTGTCGAACAGGGCACACCGGCGACCAGTTCTGCGCCTTATCGTGTGTTTAATATTGGTCACGGTAGCCCGGTAAAACTGATGGATTACGTACAAGTATTAGAGGATGCGCTTGGCATTGAAGCGAAGAAAAACTTTATGCCGATGCAGCCCGGTGATGTCTACGCAACGTATGCCGACACCGAAGATCTGTTTGAGGCCGTCGGTTACAAGCCGCAAGTGAAGATTGAACAAGGCGCGAAAGCGTTCGCGGATTGGTACAAGGGATACTATGGTTTGTAGTTCCTAGTCTTTCTAGGAATTCACCTCTAGGAACTGACTTAAAACTTCGCTTTTCCCATCAGCGCGTTAGCGACAACGGCTGGCACAAAGTTTGTCACGTCTCCGCCATGAATCGCCACTTCTCGCACGATAGTCGAAGAGAGAAACGCATACTCTTCAGCTGGGGTTAGAAACACACTCTCTAGCCCTGGCATCAACCTACGATACATATTGGTGAGACCAAACTCATATTCAAAATCGACGGTCGTGCGTAGCCCTCGGATCAAAATGTTGGCTTGTTCTTGCTTGGCAAAATCCACCATCAATCCTGTGAACCCTTTTACGCTAACATTCGACAAGCCTTGGGTGACCGCCTGAACAAATAGGACCCGCTCGTCGAGCGTAAACAGGGTGTTTTTGCTCGGGCTGGCGGCGACGGCAATGATTACTTCATCGAACATATCGGCAGCGCGCTGAATAATATCTAAATGCCCATTGGTGATGGGATCGAAGGTTCCAGGGTAGATGACTCTCTTTTTCATAAAGTAATTAATCTCTCGTTAAAGCAGAGTAGAGCGCTTGATAACGCTGAGCCGTGTGTTCAATACGAAAGGTGTGCAGTTTTTCTTGGGCACCAGCCAATAGCGAGGTGCGCAATGTGTCACTGTTTTTTACCTGTAAGATCGCCTGAGCGAGTTGTTCACCATTGCCCGATTCAATCAAGAGTCCAGACTGGTTATTCTCGATAATATCGGGAATTCCACCGGCGTTACTCGCAGCCACCGGTAATCCAGCCTCTAGCGCTTCGAGAATAACAGAACCTAGACCTTCGGAATATGAAGGATGGACCAGCATATCAGCGGCGGCAAACCAGTTGCCCATATCCGACTGTTTTCCAACGAAACTCACATTACTAAGACCGCTTGCCTGTTTTTCTAGATCTTGGCGTATTTTTCCGTCACCGAGTAAGGCGAAATGCACTGTGTTGTCTTGGGTACTCAAATGCCTTGCTGCCTCTATGGTGACGTCAAAACCTTTGTGACCAAGCATGTTAGCGGCATGAATGACCAAAAAGGAATCGGAAAAGCGGTTGCGAATAGCCTCGATTTTCACCGGATCGCTCGGGTAACGCACTGGGCTGCTAGGAATGCAGTGAATGTCTTTATTGGGAAAGACATGTTGAATACGCGACACAATCTCTTTACTGAGCCCTACAAGAGTACGGGCTCTGCGGTATGCCAGATTCGACAGCCACTTGTTTTTTAGAGGGTTATCGATACGCCGAGTGACGATATAAGGGACGCCATAAAGCCAATGTTGGATCAAAGCCCAATAGATCGCACGCCCTTCATGAACATGTATCGCCTGACAATCTTGAGTGACGGATTTTTGATGTTGGAGCAAAAAGTGCTTAGCGGGCACGTAACGACATTTCAGCGCTTTAACCGCATCGGCGAAGGGGCTTTTGGGGTTGGCGACAACCGTCAGATCATAACCGAGTTTGATCTGCTGTTTGATCAACTGCAGCGTTTGGTTTTCACCACCATGGTAGCCCGAGGCGAGATTAACGTGACATATCTTCATAGTGAGTGATTACTTAGAGCCTTTCTGTTGCTTCATATAGTCTCTTAACCATAGGTCAGCGTAGCGAGTGAAGGTGGTATTCGCACTCAAAAGGGCAAGTAATAAACCGTGCCGACCATCCAAAAATCCACGCTTGAGAATATACATTTTGATGAAGCGAAAAAATCCATGCGCAATAGCACTGCCTAACGTGACTTGTTTTTTACCCTCACGCTGATCGGCCCACGCTTTCATGTATTGCTGAGTTTTGCTGACGTAATTGGGCATCGAGTCGATAGTATAATGAAACAAATCACCGTTGAGTTGCCTAACGGTGAAACCTTTGGGTATCACCACTGACTCATGAACTAAGGCATCATTATACTGGGTGACGTGGCGCGGATATAAGCGAGTAACGCGATCGGGGTACCAACCGGAATGACGAATAAACTTCCCAAAGGCTTCCGTTAAGCGATTGATTTGGTAAACAGATTGACCATCATCACTGTTCACGGCTTGGATGATCGCCTGTTTCAGCTCTGGCGATACTTCCTCATCAGAATCCAGTGGCAGCACCCAATCACTGGTCATATAGCTTTGCGCTTTTTGACGTTGAGGGCCAAACCCTAACCAATCTTGATGGTAAACCTTGTCGGTATATTTCTTCGCAATCGTTAGGGTGTTATCGGAACTGCCTGAGTCGAGTATCACGATTTCATCCACCCAGCCAGATACAGAAGATAGCGTTTTCTCGAGATGTAGTTCAGCGTTTTTAACGATCATTAAAACGCCAATACTTTTGCTGGTCGTCATATTAGTGATTACTCAACGTTTGTTGTGATTTCAACACGATATCCAATGTTTTAATCACGGACTGAACGGAAATGCTTTGCATCAGTGTATCACCTTTCGCGCGAGCACCCCACGAATCTGATTTTGCTTGTTGCTTGATTGAGGTGTCATATTGATTTACGACATAGTCTTGACTGTAATATGGCCCAGTACGCTTCGGGTTGCTGTGTGCGTATAAGCCAATGACCGGCGTACCTTGTGTCGTTGCGATATGCGCGGGTCCTGAGTCAGGCGCGATGACGATTTGTGCTCTTGCCAATACGGCAGTCAACTGTTTGAGGTTAGTTTGACCAATCAAATTAATGATGGGTGCTTTTGTATGCTGTGCAATCGCTTGACCTAAGAGACGTTCACGCTCACTCGGTGATCCACACAAAGCGATATCCATACCTTTCGTGGCGGCATAATCTGCAACCTCAGCATAACGTTCGATGAGCCAGTTTCGCTCGTCCTTACTCGCGGCAGGGCAGATGACCAAGGTGCGAGCACTAATGTTATTGATCGCGAAATCGATATCTTGCTCATTTAGAGGAATATGCCAAGTTGGCTTATCCATGGGAACTCCGATATAGCGAGCAAACTCTGCGAAATTATCAAGAACATGGAAAGCATTGGTATCGGGTAAGTGACGATTGGTAAACAGCCATTGCAATTCTCTAGTACGATTACGACTAAACCCCACCTTATGTGTTGCTTTAATGCCCAGAGATAGAACACTCGCGCGAAGTGCTGCTTGCATATGGAGAAGCGCATCAAAACGCGTATTGTTCAGTTGGCGCCAAACCGATTTCATGCCTGCGAAACCTTGCTTTTTGTCGAACACCACAATGTTGATGTTTGGCAAGTCACCGATAAGTTGGGCTTCCACTTTTCCTGTTATCCAAGTGATTTGAGTTGTTGGCCAATGAGACTGAATGGCTTGCACGACAGAGATAGCGTGACAGACATCGCCAATGGCAGAGAGGCGCAAAATACACAGTGAATTAGGGGGCGTATTGAAGAGCGCCATAATGCTTGGACCTAAAACGTTTACTTTGAAAGAGCAAGAATTATGCAGTGAGTAACTAAAAATGTAAAACCGGGCTCAATCAGATAGAGTGATAGCCAATCAACAGCGAGTTAAAATCATCGTCGTTCCACTGAATGTTGAAGCGACCTTTCTCTTTGACAAATGATCGATAGAGTCGAGCAATGTTATTGTCTTTCCACCGATTATTATGGGATTGAGATTCGTAACACTTGTCAAAATCTATCAGCCATACACGTTCATCGCTATCCACTAAAATGTTGTGGATATTGAGGTCTGTATGATTGATACCCGTTGCGTGCATTTTTGCGATCTCTTGGCCAATACGCTGATAGACTTTCTCGTCTAGTGCTTTAGCTTGTAAAACCGTAACTAAGTCACAAGCATTTTGGACTCTTTCTGTAATGATATCCGCTTGGTAAAAGCCCCTGAATCGCTTTAGTACTTTGGCTGCAATAGGACGAGGAACATTAACTCCAGATTGATAGAGCTTTGAAAGTAGCTTGTACTCGGCGAAGCTCCGTGTGGCATCTAATCCAGTAAAAATGTAATGGTCTCGTATGACTTTTCCTAGTATCCCACCCCTACGATAATGTCTTAAAGCTGCTTCGGTTTGTTCTAAGCGAATAAACCATGTCGTTCCTCGCCCTTTCGCACTGCCCACGATGGCGTCTTTTTCTCTCCAGTGAGACATATTAAAGAGCGATTCGAGTTGTTCTACTTGGGTTACTTCAGTAGAGAGCAGATCTGGATCATAAAGGATATAACAGTGGTCGCTTATGTGGTAATTCATTCGGTCTACCTGCTTTCGTTTTGCAGTGAGGTAGACATGTAGTCACGTTTTGCGCTGTCCCAACAGATATTCTCTTTAATTAATTTGGCAGGGTTTCCGCCATAAATCGCATTGGGCTGCTCGTTGCTTTGAGTGACATTGCTGTTCGCTGCGACAATAGTGTCGTTGGGGAGGTTTACCCCTTTTAATACAGTGGATCTCATTCCAAGCCAGACCGATTCACCGGTCTGAATAGCGGCGTTATGATTGATAGGAGCTTTTGTGTCTTTCTCATATATGTCATGAAGATCAGAGTCAATGACTAACACTTGCCACGACATAAGGTTGTAGTCACCAAACGTAATCGAGTGACAGCAATATATCGCACTCTCTGCTGACATATTAAAGCGTTGACCAAAGGTTAGCTGTGCCCCTTTTTTGACTACAATCTTTCCTCCATGACCGATCTTGGCTCGGCCTTTAAACTCGATTGTCCCATCGTTGCACACGATAGGCCTCGAATGAGAGCGTTCAAATATTGGGACATCACCGAAGCCAATACGAACTGAAGCGGTTTTTGCTCGATCTGGAAGGAGGAATTGTCCTTTTATTGATTTTAGTACGGTATGGTGAGAAACGAGTATTGGGCACTTAAGACCACGTAGACCAAAAACTCGTAAGTTAAAGTAAAGCGTTTTCGGGATGGCCAATAAATAATCTAACAACTTCACGTTATTTCCCTATAGCAAAAATATGGTTAAGTGTCTTGATGACGGCGCCTCGGTTGCGCTCAACAACTTTCAGTGCCTGCTCGCCCATCACTTGTTGCTCATGATTGTTTGGCTCTAGGAGGCGATTTAAGCACTCTGCGATTTGATTGCTATTATGGCAAATAACGAGTCCGTCGTTTGATATTAATTCGTTTGCAATATTATGAAAATTAAAGTAACTCGGTCCGGATAGAATCGCTTTACTTAGCGCTGCAGGCTCTAGCAGGTTATGCCCTCCAACTTTCTCTCCAACTAAGCTTCCGCCCATGAAACAAACATCAGCTGCTGAGATCAACACAAGCATTTCACCCATAGTGTCAGCCAGATACACCTGAGAAGTGGCATCGCTCTGTTGAGATGTTCTTCTAATCACAGAAAAGCCTTGTTGCTGACACAAAGTGGCTACATCATTGAATCGCTCAGGATGTCTTGGGACAACAATGAGTAATGCATTTGGATCGTAAGTGAGTAACGCTTTATGCGCCGCAAGAATAACGTCCTCTTCACCTTGATGTGTGCTCGCTGCAATCCAGATGGGGCGTTTCTCTCCTAATTGCGATCTCAGTGCACTCCCTTTTGTTGCAACGTCATCGCCAATACGAACATCAAATTTTACAGACCCTGTCACGTCGATTCTTTCAGCCGCCACACCTAAGCGAATAAAGCGTTCTGCGTCTGACGCGTACTGACACAAGAACAGTGAAACATGTTGCGCTAGTGAGTTAAAAACGTGTTGAAATTTCTGATATCTAAGGCAAGAGCGTTCAGACAGGCGCGCATTGATGACAGTA
Source organism: Vibrio sp. R15-SG3-ISO1A (assembly GCF_059833955.1). Classification (NCBI taxonomy): domain Bacteria; kingdom Pseudomonadati; phylum Pseudomonadota; class Gammaproteobacteria; order Vibrionales; family Vibrionaceae; genus Vibrio; species Vibrio sp. R15-SG3-ISO1A. The sequence continues at coordinate 32,339 of NZ_JCBDGH010000093.1, read as the reverse complement.
ATAGGAATGCCGTGTTTAGCGACTTGGTGTAAGGTGTTTGGCCATAACTCGGTTTCAATGATCAGCATCTGTGATGGCTTAACGGCTTTGAGAAACCCTTTCACACACCAAGCAAAGTCGAGGGGCATATAGCGGTGGATCACCTTATCACCCAGTTTTTCTATTTGCTCGGCGCCGGTACTGGTTGTTGTTGTGACCACTATCTGTGTGTGCGGATCCCGCTCTTTTAAAGCGTTGATAATTGGAATCGCGGCAATCGACTCCCCGACAGAGACCGCATGAATCCAGATTGGATTTTCAGCGTCGACCTTAGGCGTTCTTCCCCAATGCTCTTTCCAGCGAGGGCCAAATGTAGGCTTCCCCGGCTTTTTCTTATAAAGAGAGTACAAGAAAAAAGGTGAGGTGAGTGCTAGGACACAAGAATAGAGTAATCGAATCCACATGACGGGTTATAACTCTCGAATCGCTTCAATGACACGTGCAGGCGAAAGATCTTTAAGGCATTTTAGATGCCCAAGTGGACACTCCCGCTTAAAGCATGGACGGCATTCAATATCGGTATGGACCACTTTGCTTTTAGGCGCTAGTGGTGGCGTGTAGCGATCCGACGTTGAGCCATAGACACCGACAACGTTACAGCCCGCCGCGCCCGCGACATGCATGAGACCAGAGTCATTACTGACGACGGTTTTGCAAAACGCCAGTAAATCTACCGCTTCAATCAAACTGGTTTTGCCGGCCAGATCGTAGACGTGCTCACGCAGTGTCTCAGGAATCAGTGACAATATGCGCTGTGTGGTTTGGCTGTCTTTCGCTGAACCAAATAGCCAGACTTGATCGCCCGCCAAAATTTGTTCTGTCGCGACGCTAGCGTAGTGCTCGACTGGCCACTGTTTGGCAGGGCCAAACTCCGCTCCGGGGCAAAGACCTAATGTGGGGCGCTCGTCATGCAGCGAAAATTTGTGCATGGCGGTCTTCTGTACAGTGGGATCAATAGTGAGCTTAGGCTTTGGCAAGTTGCCCAAGCCACCTAGCGCGTGAGAGCCTGTCATGGCTGATTTGGGATAACCGAGCGCGACGTAGCGCTCAGTCATATATTGAAAGGCTTTTTTGTTTGGACGCAAATCGTTAAGCAATCCATAGCGCATTTCCCCTTTCCAACCCGTGCGTACAGGAATGTTAGCGAACCATGCGATGAGTGCCGATTTAGCGGAGTTGGGCAAAACATAGGCATGATCGTATTGCCCGCGCAGTGATTTGCCCAATGTACGGCGCGCGGAGATATTCAACTCACCATGGGCAAACGGCAGCGCCAATGCTTGGTTGACTTCTGGCATACGTTCAAGAATTGGCCGACACCATGCCGGTGCCATCACATCAATCGTTGCGTCCGGATGTTGCTGTTTTAAAACAGTATAAAGACACTGCGACATCACCATGTCACCCACCCATGAAGGGCCAATTACGAGTATATTCATAGGTTATTCGCCGCTATCCTTACTGGGTAATCGTTCAACATGACACAAAGACTCAAAAAACTCGAGGTGTCTCAATGCGGTTTGGTGTAATGAAAACTCTTGTTTCAGCCTCTGCTGAGCGAGCTTACCCATTGAAATTCTCCGTTCTTGATCTGAGTACAGCATTTCAATGTGATTGGCTAATGAGAGAGCATCATTGACTGGGATCACAAACCCAGTTTCACCTTGTTTGATTAACTCTTTGCCACCGCCTGTGGTTGTAACAATAGAAGGCTTTGCCATGGCCATTGCTTCAATAATGGTTTTCGGTAAACCCTCCCCACTAATCGACGGTTGAAGTTGCATGTCGCTGGTGGCCAGTAGTTCAGGAACATCGTTGCGGTAGCCTAAAAAGTGAATTCTGTTTTCCATGCCGCTTTCTTTAGCAAGAGTCAGATTATCAGGCGTATCCATGTCCCTTCCCACAAGTAAAATATGAAGTTTATCTAGTTTAGATAAGGACTTAGCGCTATCGAGTAAAACGTGTACACCTTTACTTGGTCTTGCGTTGGCAATACAGATGGCACAAATGGCATCCTCAGGGACACCAAGTTCTGCCTTTTGTAGGGGGGTAGCTTGATACCAAGAAAGATCATGTCCTTTATAGATGGTAGTGACAGGCATATTTTTGCGCCACACTCGCTTTTGGACATCTTCTTTAACAGCATTTGCGACGCATATCACGCCATCAACACGAGGGTGCAGGTGCGTCAGATAGGCAGTCGGATCATGTCTATACAGTCCTCCCACAGTACCTCGGTAGGTGACAAAACGAGTAGACTCAAAGCCCACACAGGCAAAGGCCGCATTAGGTATGGTTTTGGAGTTCATGGCATAGACAATGTCGTAGCGGTGTTGAGCAAGCTCTTTACGAATTGCTTTGATGGTCGTGAGATCTATTTTTTTACGGGGGTAGGCATCAATCACTGTGATACCGAACGATTGAAATCTCTCTACATAGTCAGCGCTACCTTGGGTGAGTATGGTCACCTTATGTCCCATCTTTGCCCACTCGATGAATATCTCCGCTTCGGGACGAACACTGTTCCAAGCGTCATTGTAGGAACTGCAGACTAAAATGTTCAACTTGTCACCTCTCGTGACTGACAGAATTGAAGATGCACGGCGACGAGGATCGACGTCGTTAGGGCGTAAAAAATCGTACCAGAGTTATGAGAGAACATCGCTTGCGACAAACTGTAAATCATAAAGGCCACAATATGTACGGTACCTAACTGCCGAGTCAGTTGCCCATATTCGTGAGTGATGGGTATGCGCCACAGCAAGATCAAAGGAACAATAAATATAGCTAAAAGAGACGCAATCCCTAAAATGCCTCTTACGGATAGATCATCAAGATATTGATTGTGTGCATGAGTTGGGTGATTGGCCGTCTTCTTATCGACGAGGCCGATTTCGCCCCAATGTTTATTGAGGATTCTTCTTTCCTTCTCACCCACGCCGAGAATAGGCTGTTGCTTAAAGTTTAACCAGGCACTTTTCCATAATTCAAGTCGAATACCCACTGAAGTGTATTTGGAACCTTGGCTGTAACTTTCGATATTTTTTATGGCAACCTCAACCCTACTTTGAACTTGGGGCGTTGTAGCTAGCCCTGTGAGACAAAGACATGCTACCAGTATGGAGATGATCTTTGTTTTGAATGATAGTGTCTTACGATAAGTCAAATAGAGAAAAATCAGCGTAATGGGTAGTACCATCCATCCCCCCCGACTTTGAGAGTACATGCTCGCCATGAGGCCGGCTATAGACGCCATAAAAGCGAAAAATGCCACAAGTCGGTCTCGGGATAAAAAGTAGAGAGCAATACAAAGAGAGAGCGAGGCAAAGGTCATCGCCATGTTCCCGTTTTGAATTGGCATATAGCCTTTTAACCACCAGTTAGAATCTAAGCCGCTAAAACCTCTTGGTACGTTGTATACATACCATTGCAGGAGTGCGCTAGCTCCTGACACGATACTTCCTATGACAATCCCCCATACTATCCAGCGGATTTTGGGTGGATAAATGACTAACATCAGAAAAACGGGTATCGCGAGAGCAAAACGACTGGCTTGATCGGTGTCTGAGATATTTCCATCCCAAACCAACATATTGACGATGTACACCAGATAGTAAGCCAGAAATGAGAGGCAAAACAGCTTCTCGTTGTGATTGAATGTTCCCTTACGCCACTGGTTAAGCATTACTAAGGAGGTAATGAGTAGAAGAAGTGAACCGACATTGTGGCCTTTACCAAAAGATAACAGCGTTACAAAAAAGAAGGCACACAATAAGGACGTAAGTGTAGTTTTATAATTCGACATCAAAGTTGGCATATTAGTGGTAAGGGTTGAGTGTACTGTCGGGGCGAGTTTTTAATAGGCGCAAGATCCACATGTATTGCTCCGGTCTTTGCGATACGTAGTCTTCAATACACGTGTTCATCATCCGCGCATCTTGATGTTCATCCCCGGTAGGAAACGGAAGGGCGGGATAAAAATCCAGTTCATACTGCCCAGTTTGGCTGTTGTACATCGCAAATAGCGGCACAATTTTCGACTTACTCAGTTTAGATAAGCGCCCTAAGCCTGAAATGGTCGCCTTGGTGGTATCAAAAAAATCAACAAACACACTGTGCTCACGGCCTAAATCTTCATCGGGCAAGTAATAACCTAAGTAGCCATCACTGCGCACGGATTTGATAAAGGGTTTAATGCCGCCACTTCGGTCATAAACACGCCCACCGTACTGAACGCGTTGTCTGTGCATTAACCAGTCTGAGACTTTGTTCTTTTGCGCTTTTGCCATGGCAGAAACAGGCAATCCGCGTGAGGCCAGTAGCACGGCTGGGATGTCAATCGCCCAAGTATGCGGCACCAGTAGGATCACGTTCTCGCCAGAATCTGTTACTTGGGTAAGATGCTCAAAGCCGCGAATGGTGGTGTTTTTCTCAAGCCACTGCTTGCTTCTTAGGGTGAGTGAAGCAAAGCCAATCGTAAAGGAAATCGAGGTCACGTAAGCATCGAACAGGATCTGCTCTCGCTCGGCGTCGCTTTTTTGTGAAAAACACATCGCCAAGTTAACCCGAGCGCGGCGGTTGGCTTTGTTATTCAGCTTTACCGCCACTTTCGCCAACTGGCGTGCTAGCCCAAGCCTCAGTGCGTTAGGCAACAGGCTCAACAGAGCGCCAAAGAAAACGGCTAGCCAAGTTCCCCAGTATCTCGGTGCAAGAAAGCCCCATTCAAAGGTGGGGTTGTATGCCTTAGGATCGTAATCGTCGCGAATAAAACTCATAAATGCTCGAATAATAATAGTGCCTAGTTTCTAGTGCCTAGTTCCTAGAGGGTGATTTCTAGAAGTGTCATCTCTAGGAACTAGGAACTCGCCTCTTAACTAGGAACCTAACTCTAGGAACTAGGTACTGCTTTTCACTAGGAACTGTAATCTAATCACTCCCAAATAGGTCGCGAGTATAAACTTTATCGGCCACATCCGACAAACTTTCAGTCATTCGGTTGGAGACGATCACATCCGAGCGTGATTTAAAGGCCTCAAGATCGGAGATCACTTCAGAATGAAAGAAGTGAGACTCTTTGAGTACAGGTTCATAGACGACGACTTCAATGCCTTTCGCTTTCAAGCGTTTCATGATGCCTTGAATCGAAGAGGCGCGGAAGTTGTCTGAGCCCGCTTTCATGATCAGGCGATAAATCCCGACGACTTTAGGCTCGCGCTTTAAGATGCTGTCTGCGATAAAGTCTTTGCGCGTTCTGTTCGCATCAACGATCGCACCGATGATGTTGTTCGGTACATCTTGATAGTTCGCTAATAACTGCTTGGTGTCTTTCGGTAGGCAGTAGCCACCGTAACCAAAAGAGGGGTTGTTATAATGATTGCCGATGCGTGGATCGAGCCCAACACCTTCAATGATTTGACGAGCGTTTAAACCGTGCGCTTCGGCGTAAGAATCCAATTCATTGAAATACGCGACACGCATGGCGAGATAGGTGTTGGAAAAGAGCTTGACGGCTTCGGCTTCGGTGGAATCGGTAAACAGAACGGGAATGTCTTCTTTTACCGCGCCTTCGACCAATAAATTGGCAAACACCTGCGCGCGATCACTTTGCTCACCGACGATGATGCGAGAAGGGTAAAGGTTGTCATACAGCGCTTTGCCTTCACGAAGGAACTCCGGTGAGAAGAGGATGTTGTCTGTCCCGAAATCTTGCTTAACGCGCTCGGTGTACCCAACTGGCACGGTTGATTTAATCACCATCACAGCGTTTGGGTTAATCGCCGTCACATCTTTGATGACCGCTTCAACCGATGCGGTATTAAAGTAGTTGGTGTGCGGATCGTAATCCGTCGGCGTGGCAATAATCACGTAGTCAGCATTCTGATACGCAAGCTGCTTATCCAAGCTTGCGGTAAAGTTGAGTGATTTGTTTGTTAAAAAGTACTCAATCTCTGTATCGACAATCGGTGACTGCTTGTTGTTCAGCATCGTCACCTTTTCTTCGATGATGTCTACAGCGACCACATCATGATGCTGCGCCAACAACATCGCATTAGAAAGGCCCACATAGCCCGTACCCGCTACGGCAATTTTCACAATCTGTAATTCCTAAAAATAAAATTCAACGACGGATTTCTATTTCACACATCCGACTCTCTACTCACAATCTTCCAGGAACTAGGAACTAGGAACTAGGAACTAGGAACTAGGAACTAGGCTCTCACCCCACTACCCAACACCCACAACCCATTACCCGTTACTTATTCACTAACCCCATATACTCCGCGATCCCTTCCGCCACCGTCTTAAACTCATGCTCACAGCCCGCTGCGCGCAGTTTTGTTAGATCCGCTTGAGTGTACTCTTGGTACGCGCCTTTTAAATGCTCTGGGAACGGAATCGTCTCAATCTCGCCCTTGCCGTGGTACTTGATCACGGCTTTTGCTACTTCTTGGAAAGATTCCGCATTACCCGTACCCAGGTTAAAAATGCCCGAGACGCCATGCTCAAAGAACCACAAGTTCACGGCGGCCACATCACCCACGTAGACGAAATCACGCTTAAAGTGCTCGCTACCGGCGAACAGTTTCGGGCTTTCACCGGCGTTCATTTGGTTATTGAGGTGGAAGGCGACAGAGGCCATCGAGCCTTTGTGCTGCTCACGCGGGCCGTAGACATTGAAATAACGGAATCCGGTCACTTGAGAGAGCGTCTCGCCGTGCGCTTTGGCATCTTCCCACACGCGTCTTACGTAGTTATCAAATTGCTGTTTGGAGTAGCCGTAGACATTCAGTGCGCCTTCGTACTCTTTCTCTTCAATAAAGGTGTCGGTTTCGCCGTACGTAGCGGCTGAGGAGGCATAAAGGAACGGGATTTCTCTATCTAGGCAGTAGTGCAGTAGTTCTTTTGAATACTCGTAGTTGTTGAGCATCATGTACTTGCCATCCCACTCGGTGGTCGCAGAACACGCACCCTCATGGAAGATGGCTTCAATTGGGCCAAAGTTCTCACCCGCCATGATCTGAACAAGGAAGTCGTCTCTATCCATGTAATCAGCAATATCCAGATCCACCAAGTTCTGAAACTTTTTGCCGTTCTTCAGGTTATCGACCACCAAAATATCGTTAATGCCTTGCTCATTCAGCGCCTTGACAATGTTACTGCCAATCATGCCCGCGCCACCTGTTACGATGATCATACGTTTGTTTACCTCAGCCTAGAAATTGTTCGTTATGGGCGAAGTATATCAGGTACTGGGGATAAGTTCCTAGTTCCTAGATCCTAGTTCCTAGAAGGGGTGTGGGGGAGCGCGTCAATTAGGGTAAAGCCCCAGATTATTGCTGGCACGATAGACAAATCACTTCTACGCATCCAATTCTAGGAACTAGGCACTTGTCTTCCACTAGGAACTCCCCTCTAGGAACTAGGCACTGCTCTTAACTAGGAACTCATACCTAGAAACTCCCCTCTAGGAACTAGGAACTTCTTTTCCACTAGGAACTTTTAAGAACTTTTCTTAACCACCCCTCCCGTCAAATACAACCCAATCGCCGCTAATACCGGGTACCCGAACGCCTCATTAATCATCTCGCTGATGGGTTGCCACTCGAAACCGTGCATACAGCCGATCACCACCATCGAATGGAGCAACACATAAGGGATGGTGAACAGTAGCACAATATAACGTTGAACCAATTTAAACGGTTCAAACGCTTTGAGCAGGGCGAGTTTGTGCTTGGCTTTCTCTTCGTTGGTGAAAAACATCGCATCTCCTGTGTCGGTGAGGGCTTCTAGGCTCTTATCGATAAACGACGGGCTACCAAAAATACGGCTCCAAAGGCTCATAGGGTCTCCTTGTTAGTTTGCTTAACCACAGAAACGGATTGAACAGGGTGAAGCACCATCACCGGGCAGGCTTTGTTGGCAAAGGCGTGGTGCGGTTTGACCTGCTCATCGCTAATGCCGTGCTCTTGCTGCAGCCGCTCGATTAACGCAAACAGCGCTTTACGTTGGGCGAGGGTGAAGTTGTCTTGCGCGCCGCCTTGCTCATCACACCCGCCCACCACACATATGCCAATATTGCCGCGGTTGTGGCCACGGACATGGGCGCCAATGTGTGACAGCGGGCGGCCTGTCTCGACTTTCCCGGCGCGCGTGATCACAAAGTGATAGCCAATATCTCGCCACCCTTTTGCCCGGTGCCAAGCGCGAAGGGTGCTGGCGCCAATATCCTGCTCGGCACGGGTCGCGCTGCAATGCACGGTGATTGTGGTTAGGGGGTAGTGTGGCTTATGTGCAGGGGTGGCGGGTAGTGAGGTGGGGTTTGTTGAAGTTGGGGGCATCGGTTTTCCTCATGATGGTAATGGGTAATGGGTAATGGGTAATGGGTAATGGGTAATGGGTAATGGGGTTATGGGTGTTCGGTGTAGAGGGTGGTGAGCGTGTTGATAAAGGCGTTCATGGCGCGCTCGAGCGTTGGCAACGCCTCGCCGGTTTGCTTGGCAAGGTTTGTCAAATTACGGCCTTTTACCCACATGAAGTAGGTGAGCTCATAACCCAGTGGCTCGGTGCGTTGGGCCTGGGCAATTAGGGCGATAAACCCCTCACGGCTGATGGAACAGTAGTGGTAGGTGGGGAAGTAGATCTCCTCTAGGGTTGGGTCAAAGGGGGAATACACGTAGCAGAGGCGACGAATCGCCCATTCACTGCATTGGTGACACACTGGCATAGCAACTCCCTTCTCAATCAGGAGGCGACACTCTACGCGACATTTCGCCATTAGGGTTGGTGAAATGCTGGTGATTTATACAGCCCGAGAGAGTAAGGGAAAAAATGCGAGCGTGTACAAAATTAGGTGCATATCCAATGAGCCAAAGCATGACTAGGCGTGAGGCGGCTTGCAACCTCACCAATTACTAAGGCATTTCTGCCGTATGGCGAACCCTAATCGGTAAGAGGCTGTTTTGTTTGTTGTTTACATTCCAATAACAAAGCCGAGGAGCGCCCATGAGCCACACCCTAGTCGCCACCCTGATGAAAACCAAAACCGGATCGCCTATCAGCAAATTGATCTTACTTAAGCTGGCCGATAACGCCGATGTGCACGGCCGCTGCTTTCCCTCTTACCAATACTTAGCGCTCTATTGCGAAGTCTCGCTGCGCACGGTGAAAGAGCACATCAAACGGCTAGAGGAGCAAGGCTTTCTCGAACTGGTGCATCGCTTTGATAAACGCGGCCGCCAGCGTAGCAACCTGTACCAGCTCTACACCCCTGCCCATTTGCACGTTGAACTAGACGGCACGTGCACCGGAGAGGAAGCAAAGTCTTCACCCTCACCCCGTGCAGCAGCTGCACCGAGAATCTCCCAGTTAAAGAGTAATAAAGAGGGTTATAGGCAGGCAGCGCCACCCCAGCGCGCTGTGGATAAGTTAGTCAGCGAGTATCACGCCAAAGGGCGAACCCACCCGTTTGAAGAGCGCATTCAAGGTTTGATCAAAGCACGTAAGCGAAGCCGTGCGGATGAGCAAAAGAAAGGGTAGGAGACATCATGAAACACCGACTATCACTCACTGAGCAAAAGCACATCTTAAACTTATACATCACCCGCGCCAGCGGCCGACCGCGAGAGTTGCTCGACGTGCTATTAGGCGCGTACCCCAAGCCAATGAGTTGCCGCGAACTCAAGCTCGCGCTTAATATGACCGGCGGCCATGCACTCCCCTCTGCGGTGCGCAATGCGGAGATATTTATTGATGTGATTAAGCGTTATGATAGTGCTGAGAAAACGACCTATTACCAACTCGATGATGCGTGTGTTCAGCGTGTTGCCCTCAATCAATTGTTGAATCGTGTGATGTGCAGCGAGTTTGATTAGCGGTGGAATACGTTGGCTGAGTTTATCCACTGAGGTAAATAGTGTATTATTGCGCGCAAAATTAGGCACAGTGCAGCTGTCACTTTACGCTGCGCTGTGAGCGAAATCGCTTGTGGGGGTGTGACCTAAGGGCGGTAGCGTGAGCAGGGAAAGTCGAACATTCACTAACCGATATCATCTTCCTAATGGTGACAGCGGTTATTGCAGGTGCTGAGGGGTAGGAAGATATTGAAGATTTTGGCGAAGATAACCTCGAATGGCTACAACAGTATGGCGATTTTGGTAACGGTATACCTGTTCATGACACCATAGTTCGAGCGGTAAATATGATCTCGGCAAAGCAGCTTTAGCGATGTTTCTCTAAGTGGATGAAAGACTGCTATGAAGCGACCAAAGGCTATGTTGTAGCGATTGATGGCAAGACGATTCGTGGTACTTATAACAAAGACAAACGCTGTGGTGTTATCCATATGCTTAGTGCTTTTAGTGCTGCTAATCATACCGTTATAGGTCAAGTAAAGACGGCGGATAAAAGTAATGAGATCAAGGCAATACCTGAACTTTTGGATCTCTTGTCTATCAAGGGTTGCTTGGTCACCATAGATGCTATGGGGTGTCAGAAGGACATTGCTGAAAAAATCATTACCAAAGAAGCTGATTATCTTCTCGTTGTCAAAGGTAACCAAAAGAAACTGGAAAAAGCGATCAACGAAGTGTTTAACACTAGCATGATCAACAACTTTGAAGGTGACAAGTTTGTCATCCAAGAGCAAGGCGATGGTAGAGATGGTAGAACTGAGACGCGTCTTTGCCTAGTTGAAGATGATGTGGCTTTGTTGGGTGATGTTGAATTCGATTGGCCGCAACTCACGACATTGGGAATGGTTGTTTCAATTCGTCAGGAAGGTGACAGTCCGGCGGAAACGATGCAGGTTAAGCATCACATCAGCTCAGCAAAGTTATCTGCAAAAGAGTTACTGGCGGGGACTAGAGCACACTGGAGCATTGAAAATCAGATGCATTGGCGACTCGATGTCGGTTTCAATGAAGATAGCTGTAGTATTAGGCGTGAGCAGGCGGGAGAGAACTTAGCCGTGGCTCGGTATATCGCTTTGAATTTACTTACGGCAGAGAAATGTTTTAAAGCAGGGATTGAGAGAAAGCAACAGAAAGCGAATCGAAGTAACGCGTACCTTTCTTTAGTCCTTGCGGGGAAAGGGGCTTCGTAATCTTGCCTTGTGTTTTAGTGGTGAAATACCGCTGAGACTAAATCCTGAAAAAGTACAAATAAAAATCCAATTTTCGTAATTTCGTAAACCTAACGTGTTTGCGCACCAATCATCATTTCAAAGTAGGTTTAAATCAGTGAAAATTCTCGTCACCGGAGGCGCAGGTTTTATCGGCTCAGCAGTCGTGCGCTACATCATCGAAAATACAACAGACAGTGTTATTAACGTGGATTGTCTGACCTATGCGGGCAACCTAGAGTCTTTAGCAACTGTTGAATCAAACGAGCGTTATGTGTTCGAACAAGTCAACATTTGCGATCGTGAAAAGCTGGACTTTGTTTTTGCAAAGCACAAACCTGATGCTGTAATGCACCTAGCAGCGGAAAGTCACGTAGACCGTTCGATTACTGGGCCTGCAGCCTTCATTGAAACCAATGTCGTAGGTACGTACACCTTGCTAGAGGCAACGAGATCATATTGGAATACGCTAGGCACTGACTCGAAACAAGCTTTCCGCTTTCATCATATCTCAACCGATGAGGTGTATGGTGATCTACTACATCCTGATGAGGTTGCCGAAGGTACAGAGCTGCCGATGTTTTTGGAAACGACTCCGTACGCGCCTTCAAGTCCGTACTCGGCATCTAAAGCCTCAAGTGATCACCTTGTACGTGCTTGGCTTCGCACGTATGGTTTACCGACTATTGTTACAAATTGCTCTAATAACTATGGACCATACCACTTTCCAGAGAAATTGATTCCTTTAGTTATCTTAAATGCGTTAGAAGGTAAAGATTTGCCAATCTACGGTAAGGGCGATCAAATTCGTGATTGGCTGTTTGTTGAAGACCATGCGCGTGCGCTGCACAAAGTCGTGACAGAAGGCAAGGTAGGTGAGACCTACAACATTGGTGGTCTCAGTGAAAAACAAAATCTAGAGGTGGTACAAACTATTTGTTCGATCTTGGACGCACTAGTGCCAAAAGAAACGGCTTACGCAGAGCAAATCACGTACGTGCAAGATCGCCCAGGGCATGATCGCCGTTACGCCATTGATTCAAGCAAGATGCAAAAAGAGCTCGGTTGGACGCCGGAAGAGACTTTTGAAACAGGACTAAAGAAAACCGTTCAGTGGTATCTTGACAATGCAGTTTGGTGTAAAAATGTACAAGATGGTTCTTATCAGCGTGAACGCTTAGGCGTTGAAACACCTTCAATAGAGGAGGCGAACTAATGAAAGGGATTGTTCTGGCAGGTGGCTCCGGTACGCGTTTGTACCCACTAACACGTGGCACATCAAAACAGATGCTTCCAATTTACGACAAGCCAATGATCTACTACCCGATTTCTACACTGATGTTGGCCGGTATTCGCGATATTTTGATTATTACGACACTAGAAGATCAAGCGGGATTTCAGCGTTTACTCGGTGATGGTTCAGATTATGGCATTAATCTGGATTACAAAGTACAGTCAAGCCCAGATGGTTTAGCGCAAGCGTTTATTATCGGCGAAGAGTTTATTGGTGATGATTCGGTATGTTTAGTGTTGGGGGATAACATTTTTTATGGTCAATCGTTTAGTGCGCAGTTAAAACGTGCAGGTGAGCTGGCATCACAAGGCTTAGCGACAGTATTTGGATACCAGGTAAAAGATCCGGAGCGCTTTGGTGTGGTTGAATTTGATGTAGAGATGAAAGCACTCTCGATTGAGGAAAAACCTCAGGAGCCGAAGTCTGACTATGCAGTGACGGGACTGTACTTCTATGACAACCGTGTAGTGGAGTGGGCAAAGCAGGTTAAACCATCTGAGCGCGGTGAGTTGGAAATTACGACTCTTAACCGGATGTACCTCGAAGACGGCTCTTTAAATGTGGAAATGCTGGGTCGAGGGTTTGCGTGGCTAGACACAGGAACTCACGAAAGTCTACACGAAGCATCCTCGTTCGTGCAAACTATTGAGAACGTTCAAGGGTTGAAAGTGGCGTGCTTAGAAGAAATCGCTTGGCGTAATCAATGGCTAGGTGATGATGAACTACTTGAAATCGCTAAGCCAATGATGAAAAACGAGTACGGTCAGTATTTAAGTCGCTTAGTTGTTGATAAGTACAAAAAGGCAGGGGCACAGTGAAAGTACTGATTACAGGAAGTCATGGCCAAGTTGGCCACAGCTTGGTTAAACAGCTATCAAAGCGAAGCGATGTAGACGTTTTTGCTTACGATAAAGAGCAGTTGGATATTACCAATGAAGCTAGCGTTCAAGCGGTAATATCAGAGTTAAAGCCAAATGTTATCATTAACGCTGCTGCACATACTGCAGTAGATAAAGCAGAAACTGATGTCGAAATGAGCTACGCTATTAATCGGGACGGTCCGTTATATTTGGCGAAAGCAGCACAGTCGTTAGATGCTTTGATGCTTCATATTTCAACCGATTATGTGTTTGATGGTGATAAGTCAAAGCCTTACGTAGAAACTGATACGCCCAACCCAAAAGGAGTATATGGTCAAAGCAAGTTAGCAGGTGAACAAGCGGTAATGGAACATTGTACTCGTTTTGCAATTCTGCGCACTGCGTGGGTGTTTGGTGAGCACGGGAATAACTTTGTTAAAACCATGCTTCGCCTAGGTAAAGAGCGCTCGGATCTCGGAGTCATCGGTGACCAGTTTGGTGGTCCTACGTATGCCGGTGATATTGCCAGTGCGCTCGTGGTGATAATGAATAAGTTCTCCAGCCTTGAGCAGTCAGGAGTGTACCACTTTGCGGGTGAGCCGCATGTCAGTTGGTATCAGTTTGCTCAAACTATTTTTGCTTTAGCAGAGCAGCATGATGCGATAACACAGGTACCAAGCGTAAATGAAATTACTGCAGACCAATATCCATTGCCCGCACCACGCCCGGCCAATTCACGATTGAACTGCTCTAAAGTACAAGGCGTATTTGGAATTAACCCAAGTGATTGGCAAGTGGCTCTTAACAACATTATTGCCTACGGTTAGGTAACAGACATCATGAAATTAATCGAGACAAATATTCCCGACGTAAAAATCATCGAGCCACAAGTTTTTGGTGATGGGCGCGGTTTTTTTATGGAAACTTGGCAGCAGACAAAATTTGAAGAATTAGTAACGGGTAAGCCTACGACTTTTGTTCAGGATAATCATTCTAAATCCAGTAAAGGGATTTTGCGCGGTTTGCATTACCAAACGGAAAACACACAAGGAAAGCTGGTACGTGTTGTTGTAGGTGAAGTGTTTGATGTCGCAGTGGATGTGCGAAAGGAGTCTCCAACGTTCGGTCAATGGGTTGGTGTCTATTTATCAGCAGAGAACAAACGTCAGTTGTGGATCCCGGAAGGTTTTGCGCATGGATTTTATGTAACGAGTGATGATGCTGAGTTTGTTTATAAGTGTACTGATTATTATGACCCATCATCTGAAATATCTATCAAATGGGATGACCTTACGATTGGTATTGAGTGGCCTTTAGAGGGAGATGTTTTATCGCTGTCTGCGAAAGATGCTGCAGGTATTGGTTTTAATGAAGCGCCAAAGCTGTAGTTAGTTCTTGCTAAAGCTTATAGTTTAGACAGAGTACGTAAGTAAACCATGCTGGCAGGTATTTTGTTTAAAAGATCGATGAAATGGCCTCAGCAGTTCAAAGAATGACTGTGGCGAACAAGTGATTAACCTAAAATTAAAGAAGTGGGAATGATGAAAGTATCTCCAGATAGAATGACGCATTTAAGGCAACTTGAGGCAGAATCTATCCACATTATGCGCGAAGTCGCCGCGGAATTTGACAACCCAGTAATGCTTTATTCTGTAGGCAAAGATTCATCAGTAATGCTTCACTTAGCGAAAAAAGCATTTGCGCCAGGAACACCTCCCTTCCCTCTGATGCACGTAGATACCACGTGGAAATTTAAAGAGATGATAGAGTTTCGAGACTATATGGCGACAAAACTCGGAATGAAGCTGATCGTCCACCAAAATCCAGAAGGGTTAGAGATGAATATCAACCCGTTTGTACACGGTAGCTCAAAACATACCGATATCATGAAAACTCAAGGCCTGAAGCAGGCATTGGACAAGCATGGCTTTGATGCAGCCTTTGGCGGCGCGCGTCGTGATGAAGAGAAATCTCGCGCTAAAGAACGTGTTTACTCATTCCGTGATGAGCACCACCGTTGGGACCCTAAAAACCAGCGCCCTGAGCTTTGGAATATCTACAACGGCAAAGTGAACAAAGGCGAAAGCATCCGCGTCTTCCCTCTGTCTAACTGGACAGAGCTCGATATTTGGCAATACATCTACCTTGAGCAGATCGAAATTCCAGGCCTTTACCTATCGGCAAAACGCCCGGTGGTTGAACGTGGTGGCATGCTGATTATGGTGGACGATGAGCGTATGGAAATCAAAGAAGGCGAAGTCGTTGAAGAGAAAATGGTGCGTTTTCGTACGCTTGGTTGCTACCCATTAACGGGCGCGGTGGAATCGGAAGCGGCAACACTGCCTGAAATCATCCAAGAGATGCTTCTCACCACCACATCAGAGCGTCAAGGACGTGCCATAGACCACGACAGCTCAGGCTCAATGGAGAAGAAAAAGCGCGAAGGCTATTTCTAGAGACAAACTGCAATGAGATTATTGCCCTTTGAACAATCAGTGACGGCGTTAGCGATTTTGTCACTGATTGGTTTATTGGTTTGGGGTCGGATTCGAGCGGTGTATACATTTGTTCTCATCACCGGCGCGCTGTATGTCACAGGTGTGATTGATCAAAACGCTATTTTTGGCAATGTGACCAACGCTTCGGTGGTCACTCTCGTGATGTTGATGCTTGCGGCCTTAGTGCTTGAACGCACCATTATCTTGTCGTGGCTGGCAACCCAAATTGCCGATGAGAGCTATTATCGAACGCTGATGAAGTTAGGCCTTTCTAGTTCATTGAGCTCTGCGTTTCTTAACAATACTGCAGTAGTTGCGACTTTGATGGGGACGCTGCTCAATAATCCTTTTCATTCGGCCAAAAAACTGCTGATCCCGCTGTCGTATTTTTCAATTCTTGGCGGCACACTTACCCTTGTGGGGACCGCGACCAACTTGGTCGTGAGTGGCCTTTTAGAGGAACAAGGCTTGGCGCCACTGGCGATTTTTGACTTTCTTCCTGTGGGAACCGCACTGTTAGTCGGGTGTGGTTTGGTCATTTTTTTGATTGCGAAATGGCTACCTAACGACAAGAAAACCCAACAGGTGGCTAAGCAAGAATACTTTATTGAAGCAGAAGTGTTGGAAGGTAGCTCACTTATTGGAAATACGGTTCTAAAAAATGGACTCCGCTCTATGAGTTCACTTTTCCTAGTCGAAATTGTTCGTAAAGACAAGCTTATCTCTCCGGTATCACCACAAGAAGAGCTACAGGCAGGTGATAAGCTGATTTTTGCTGGCGATGTGCGTGAAGTCAGCCAAATTGATAAGCTTCAAGGCGTTGAGCTTTACAGTTCGAACGGTTTCGATCTGAGCAAGAATCTACGAGAAGTACTTGTCAGCCCCGAGTCCATTTTGATTGGAAAAACTATCAAGCAGGTCGAGTTTCGCTCGCGCTTTGACGCTGCTGTTGTCGCGATTTCGCGTCAAGGTCAAACCCTTTCAGGAAAGTTGGGCGAGCTGAAAATACTCGCCGGCGATAAGATGCTGCTGGCAACTGGCTCTGATTTTGATAAAAGACCTAATCTTTCTAGAAACTTCTTTTTTCTTAGCGAGCAACGGGTCAATAAGCCAATTTCGGCATGGCAAAATGTGTTTGGCATCGTAGGCTTTATTCTCGCAGTAGTCACAGCAAGCAGCACTAGCTTGTCGCTAATTGAAACATTAGCCGTTTATCTTTTGGGCTCTCTATTAATTGGCATTATTGATGGTACTCGATTAAGACGACGCTTTCCTTTTGAGCTGTTGGCTATTTTGGTTTGTGCTTTATCCATTGCATCAGCCTTTAGCCAAAGCGGCTTAGCAGACCACATTGTAACGACCCTAATTGGTGCTCTTGAGCAGATGAGCCATCACAAGGCGTTGATAGTCGTTATTCTGCTAACGATTGTGATGACTGAAATCATGACCAATACGGCAGCTGCGGCGATTGTGCTTCCGCTAGCCATTAGTTTGGCCGCGCAACTTAGCGTGAGTTACATGCCCTTTGTCATGGCAGTGGCTTACGGTGCAAGCGCATCCTTTATCAGTCCCTATGGGTATCAAACCAATTTGATGGTGATGAACGCAGGAGGCTACAAACTGTCCGATTTTGTTAAAATCGGTTGGTCGATGACGCTCTCTTATGTACTCATTGCTTCCATGCTTGTCCCCGTGTTTTTTCCATTTTAGACTTAAACAGTAAGTACAAAAATAATGACATCACCGTATGAGATAAAACAGAACGATTCGGTCAGTGATGATGTTGTTTGGCATAACAGCACCGTTACTGGTAAAGACAGATTTACACTTAAACAGCAAAAACCGGTTGTGCTTTGGTTTACTGGGCTAAGTGGCTCAGGAAAATCTACGGTAGCGAATGCGGTGGAGAGTAAACTCCTTTCTCTTGGTAAACATAGCTATCTGCTCGATGGTGATAATGTTCGTCATGGCCTGAATAAAGATTTGGGCTTTAGTGATGATGACCGCGTTGAGAATATTCGTCGCATTGGTGAAGTCGCCAAACTATTTGTTGACTCGGGCATCATTGTGTTGACTGCGTTTATCTCGCCATTTATCTCAGATAGAGAGCAAGCACGCGGACTCATGCAAGACGGAGAGTTCTTAGAAGTATTTGTTGATACACCGCTTGAAGTGTGTGAATCAAGAGATCCAAAGGGGCTTTATAAAAAAGCTCGTGCTGGTGAGATAAAAAACTTTACTGGAATTGACTCGACTTACGAAGTACCGCTCTCACCAGAAATTCACCTACGTACGCAAAATAAGAGTATCGAAGAATGCGCTGAGTTTGTAGTAGAACAGCTAAGAGGGAGAGGATATTTGAACTTTGTTGAAAGCCAATAGTGCATTACGATGTTTTTAATGGGGCTGCTGATGGAATCACTGCGCTTGCTTCGGTTGCGTTTAGCAATACCCAAGTCCTTTATTGTCGATTGCGGGTGTTAAGCGTAATATAAAACTTATGAGGAAAGTGCATTTAAGGATGATGTGAAATCAGTGATTGTACTCAATATCTCAATGAAGAAAAATCAAAAAGCGCTTCGTATACTTTTGGACAGAGATGCTTATATGTTTTATTGCAACCACCACTGAACTGGTAATATTCCAGTATAGGATAAGTTAATCACTGTAATTGACTTAGATGCTGAAACTTGCACTAGTCTTCCAATAAATCGGTGTCTCTTTAGCCAGTTCGCTAAGTGGGTTGTTGCAACTGAGTTCGGTGGTAATTTATTTAAAAGCGCAGAAAAGCTAGTTTATCACATAGGTTTGGTTCAAGACGATACTAGATTTATCAAGAAGCTCGGAACGCTGATTAACTACATAATAGTTACGGTGGAGGTTTCACATTACTAGATTACTTATGCCTTATGATGTTGAAAAATGACATTGATTCGCCTTACTATACAATTACGCCCAGCTATGCTGCTGATGGTAAGAATGTTTCTTTTTAAACCTATCTCAGAGAGTGAAATAACCTGTGTCTATGAGTTTTCCTGTGAGTATTGGGCTTTTTGGCAATGAGCTAGCAAATAAAGCTCCAGATCTCGCTCACGCCGTTTTAACTCTTAACGTATCTGGGCACGACTACAAAGTATGCGTTCGAGCACCTCTGAATAATTGGATTGGTGCTGATGCAATTTGCGCTTCCTTTGCTATCGGGAGAGGATAAAGAGCGTCATCCTGTATCAATCCACTTTCCAAATCTCGCAAAAGTGACTTAATCAAAGCGTAAATTAAATATTATCAACAATTTTTCAAAACGTGCTGATTTAGGGCACGTTTTTATCTAAGGATACAACAATGTCACATTCTTCTGAACTTATTGCAACTAATATTGAAGCCTACCTAAAGGTACATGAAAATAAAGATCTATTGCGCTTTCTAACGTGTGGTAACGTCGATGATGGCAAATCAACACTCATTGGCCGCCTTCTTTTTGATAGTAAGTTGATTTATGAAGATCAAATGGCTGCGATTGAAAAAGACTCACAAAAGTTCAATACGACGGATGACGCGTTTGATCTTGCGTTGTTGGTTGATGGCCTTCAGTCAGAACGAGAGCAAGGCATTACGATTGATGTTGCCTACCGTTATTTTTCAACAGATAAGCGCAAGTTTATTATTGCCGATACCCCAGGACATGAACAGTACACGCGTAATATGGTAACTGGGGCTTCTACGTGCGACCTTGCAATCGTTATGGTTGATGCTCGTCATGGTATCCAAACTCAAACAAAACGACATAGCTATATTTGCAACTTACTTGGAATTAAACACATAATCGTTGCAGTTAATAAGATGGACTTGATGGATTACAGTAGTGAAGTGTTTCAAAACATCAAAGCTGACTATCGTGAAATGGCTAAAGACTTTGATATTGAAGATATAAAATTTGTACCTCTGTCTGCTCTTAAAGGTGACAATGTGGTTACACCAAGCAGAAACATGGATTGGTACAAAAACGAAACGCTAATAGAACTACTAGAAACAGTCAAAGTTGATAAAGATAAAAATCTAACTCAAATGCGTTTTCCCGTGCAATATGTAAATCGTCCAAACCTCGATTATAGAGGTTTTTGTGGGACATTAGCATCTGGTGTTGTAAGTGTCGGAGATCGAGTAACAGCGCTTCCATCAGGTAAGCAGTCTACAGTGAAGAGTATATTTACATTTGATGGAGAGTTAACTTATGCGAATCCAGGACAAGCAATTACGGTTACTCTTGCTGATGAAATAGATGTTTCTCGGGGCGACATACTGGTTCACACTGGTAACGAACCTCAGATGACAACTTTATTTGATGCTCACGTCGTATGGATGGATGAAAAGCCGTTAATTAGTAATAAAGATTATCTACTTAAGTTTGCAACAAAATCAGTCATTGCAAAATTTGTACAAATAGTACACAAAGTAGACGTTAACACACTAGAGTTGTATTTAGATAAAGAAACGTCCCTAGATCTTAATGAAATTGCTTTAACTTCGATAAAGCTAACGGAGAACGTTGCATTGGATTTGTATAAGGAGCTGCCTCAAACTGGTGCATTTATTATTATTGATCGTAATAGCAATGTTACTGTTGGTGCAGGGGTGGTTGAAAAAGTCATAGATATAAGTGAAGAAAAGCATCGTGAATATACTAAAGCTGAGCGAGAGTTGAATGCTTATATCCGAAATAACTATCCTGAATGGGGCTGCGTGGAAATATAATCTCTGCGGTTTAAGAATGGAATGAGAATTAAAATGTCAAATAGTCACCAATGAAAAAAAAACAAATAATAGCCTATTTTTCTAGATTTGGAGGAGTAGGTATTTCATTCCTACTATCTTCATTTTTAGCTAGAGTGCTGGGTGCGGATACTTTTGGAACATATAGCTATATGTTGTCAATCGTAATGTTGCTAACTCTACCAACACAGTCAGCTATCCCGGTAATTGCACTCAGAGACATGGC
The DNA here is from genome assembly GCF_059833955.1 of Vibrio sp. R15-SG3-ISO1A. Taxonomy (NCBI): domain Bacteria; kingdom Pseudomonadati; phylum Pseudomonadota; class Gammaproteobacteria; order Vibrionales; family Vibrionaceae; genus Vibrio; species Vibrio sp. R15-SG3-ISO1A. The sequence goes on along the minus strand of NZ_JCBDGH010000093.1, from coordinate 11,533 downwards.
CAGAAATAAACTTGCGCAAAAAAAGGTTGAATTACCAGAAAAGTTCAGCTCTTTTATTGTGCAAGTCATCTTCTATGGGGTGTTAATAGTAGGTCTAGCTATTGGTATTATCAACTACTATGAAGTACCTAATGTAGTAAGCTGGCAAGTTTATATATTTGCGCCTCTTTGTGTATTAATCCCGTTATCAATGCTGTTTAGCTCTATATGTCGAGGTGGTGGGTATCTATTAACCAGTATGATACCGGAGCATGTAATTAGACCTTCTATTGTATTAGTGTGTGTATTTGCTTTATACGTGCAATATTCGGCAGTAAGTATCTATGCTGCTATAGTTTCAACTGTTGTTTCTTATCTTCTAATTACAATATACTATTTAATCTTTATCAAGATCAACTTTGAAAAAGGTACTACAGCTAAAGCTGCAACAGACTATAGTTTTAAGCAATTGTTTAATCTCTCTATTATATCGGGTGGTCAAGTTATATTTGCAAATATAGAAGTTTTCATTTTGGGGGCTTTAGTTGAAAGCGAACAAGTTGCAATATTCAAAATAGCACTTGTTATAAGCTTGATTATTATATTTAGCCAAACAGTTGTAAACCAAATTATACAACCTGAAATTGTAAAGAAATATGAGTCTGGAGATGCGGAAAAATTACAAGACCTAATTGGTAATAGCTCTTTGTTAATAACAGTTTTAGGTGTTATTGTCTTTACATTAGTTCTTGTTTTTGGTGAAAGCTTTATTATCTATTTCTACGGGGCTGAATATCAAGCCGCATACTACATTTTGCTGATACTTTCCTTCGGGCAAATTGCAAATATGGGTATTGGTTCTGTAAGCACTATTCTCAACATGACGCGAAATGAGTCCTATGCAGTAAAGCCGATGTTGGTCACTATAGTATTAAATATACTTTTTGACGTGCTATTGATTTTTTATTTTGGAGTTTATGGAGCGGCAATGTCTGCGACGTTATCAATGTTATTATGGAATTTTCTGCTCAGAAAACAAGTTATGAAAAGAACCGGGATTGAAAGTTCTGGTTTGGTTTTTTTATTAAATAAGGTGTGTAAATCGTGAAAGTGCTATTAGTTGGTATGGATGGTTGTCATGAAGATGTGTTTAATCGAGGTTGGACTCCATTTATTAGTTCGCTGTTAGAAGGGCATAAGCAATTAGATATTTATAACGATTTATTAAGTAGGGGGTGGTTGGAGATTGCAACTGGAGAGCATGCAACTTCGACCGGTGCCCTTTACGACTTACCGACAAAAGAAGCTAACTTAAACTGGTCAAACGAGTTCAAGCTTGATGATGTGCCTCATCTGAACACAGAAGTAAAACCAATATGGCAAAGATTAAACGAAGGGGGCTATAAAGTTGGTATTATGAACTTACCGACGACGTTTCCTGCTCCTAAAGTTGATGGTTTTTTTGTTTCAGGAGGTGGCGGTGGAGCTCCAGTAACGGCAGAAGTTCAAGAATCTCTGTGCTACCCAGAAGAAATTAAGGATTACCTCAACAACTCTGGGTATATTATTGATGAAAGATTATATCAGTTAGTCGCGGAGAAAAAGCTAACTTCACCAATCGATATTATGGGGCGACTTTCATATAAAAATAGTAAGCGTACAGATGCATTTATTCATCTATCCAAAGAAAAGGAAGTAGACTTCGGGTTCGTAGTTTATAAAACTTCCTCAGTATTTGCGGAAACATTTTATAATACAGAGAAGACTAGGGGTAAAAATTCGGCTAATGCTAAAGATATCAAAATGCTCGAGGCAGTCGAAAAGTATTACAATGACTTTGATAACGAGATTAGAAAGTTGTCATCTGCATTTCCTGATACGGAGTTTATTTTTGTATCTGATCATGGAAGTACAGAGCGTAAATTCTCCATTAACCCTAATATTTTATTAATGGAAAATGGTCTCTACTTTAAGGGAGTAAAAGAGAGTCTATCTAAACTAATAGTTGGGAAAATCAAAGAGTTAGTGCCTTTTAAAGTTAAAGCCTACTTGAAAAAATCTCCGATGGTTAAGTATAAGAACTTTGGTGCTGTAGATTTTGGCGATGGTACAAAAGCCTTTTGTAAAACTGTAGGTGACTGGATCCATGGTATCTATATTAACGACTATCGATTTTCTGGACCGGTAGAGAAAGTCGAGAAGGAAGAAATAGTAAGTCAAATCGTAACTATCGTAAATAGTGACCCTCTGTATAAAAAACATGGGATAAAAGCTATTTCGCAATATGATTACAAAAATACTCAAAATGAATATTTTCCGGATGTTGTGTTATTGGTTCAGGATGGATATTTGACCGATGATAAGCTTACTAATAAATTAGAAGAGTTTAAGCCTCCTTATTCGAATTCGTCTCTTTCTTCAATTACTAAGGGGGACATTCTAAGTATAAAATCGCACTCTCCTATTTTTATGGCATCAAATACACTTCTTGATAAGACAGCGTCTTCTAATATTAACGGAGACTTGACAGAAGTTTATAAACTAATTGTAAAGTATTTTGGAAAGAATGAAAATGAAAAATAAAATAGCGATTTTGACACTGCACTGGGCTAATAATTATGGTGCAGTTTTACAGGTTTATGCACTGTCTAAATTTCTAAAGGATAAAGGCTATGATGTTGAAGTTCTTGATTATAAGATGGAGGCTTCAAGAAAAAGCATGGTCTTATCTAATCCCATATCATTTGTAAGAAAAATGCTGTCTCGTGGGATGTTTAAGCCTTCTAATATACTAGGTCGATTATCTAGTACGGCGGATGTCAATAATGGTTCGCTGATTAAACAGGAAATATTTGATGACTTTAGGAAGAGCTACCTTAATATATCAAAGAGTGCAGTAAACTCAGAAACGATTAAGTATAAGAGTGATGATTTCGATTGCTTCATTGTAGGTAGTGATCAAGTATGGGCTGCTGACTTTTTGTTTACTAGCCCTACGTATCTACTCTCTTTTGTTCCTGACAGGAAGACAAAAATAAGCTATGCAGCTAGCTTTGGAAAAATGGAGTTAGAGGGTTATCTAAAGCCAATTTTTAATCAGTATATAAATAAAATTGACTATATTTCAGTTAGAGAAAGTAGTGGTCTAGATATAGTGAGTGAGTTTACGGATCGAGTTTGCCAGGTACTAGATCCAACGTTACTTTTAAATGATTATAATGAGTTGGTATGCGAGCCGACGGATTCCAAATACATCTTGGTTTACAAGCTAAATCAAGTCGATTCTTTGTCAAACTACTTTTTGTCTCAGGTCGAAACTATTTCAGAAATAACTGGTTATAAAGTTATTTTTGTTTCCCCAGATGGTGCGTTAGATTTACCAAATGCAGATATTCGATTACCAACGCCAAATCAATTACTAGGATTGATAAAAAATGCTGAACTGGTTTTAACGAATTCCTTTCATGGGTTGGTTTTTTCAATAATTTTCAAAAAGCCTCTATTGGGCTTCCAGCGCGATCTTTTTAAGGACAAGCAGAATCTTCGATTGACAGGTTTACTGAGTATGTGTGGCATGGAGCAGAATTTAGTTTCTTTTGGAACTGTAATCAATAAAGACAGTTTAGAGGCGATGTTGGCTATAGATTACGATAAGGTGAACGAAAAACTGTCTGTTGCAAGAGATAGGTCTATATCCTTTCTTTCAGAAGCGCTAGGTAATATACGTTAATCTTTGCCATGATTAAAATGGACGAATATAGTAATAAACGGTTTTGTAGTAGCAATACCGTTTCTATTAGTTTAGATAGATTGGTATTGTTTTCCATTTTCCTAATCTTGCCTTTCTTTGATGCTGTAAATGGTATTTTGGTTGTAAGTGGGGTTATTTCGGAAGGAGGGGTTGCATCTCCTTCCCAGCTAGGGCGTGCGATATTAATGTCCTTAGTGATTTATATTATTTATAAGAGAAAACTTTCCATTTCACCTTTTTACTTTCTATTCTATTTATTGTGTATAGAGTTTTTCTTTGGAGTTGTTCACGAGCAAATCTATGGAGTTTTGATTGGAATAGTATCTGTTCAAAAGCTAGTATATATATTGCTTGTTTCATTGGTAATGAGGTCGGTATTAAGCAACGGAACAGATAATCAACGGTATTTTTTTAAACTGTTTCAATATAATTTGTTAGTAATTTCATTGTGCTTGGTGTTCTCAACAATAACCGGGATTGGAAACAGTACGTATGGTTGGGGATTTGGAACGAAAAGTTTCTTTTCGTCAGGTAACGGTCTAGGGTTATACCTCGGTATTGGCACTATGCTTCTGATAGGAGTTAGGAACTATTTTTTTTCTGCTCTAAGTTTCAAAATTTTGCTTGTGTGCTCTTTAAGTGTAGCTCTTATTGGAACAAAAACTTCGTTGATATTTTGTGCTTTAAATCTAGTTGCTCTTTTTTGGTCTTCTAAATATAGAGTGTTCATGTTTATATGTGTATTTTTTGGTGCCCCTCTTGTTTCAAATATTCTCATAAACACTATGAGTGTTATGTTTGAAGTTATAATGGCGAGGTTGCAAAATTCGGATAGTATTATCTCTTATTTTGGAAGTGGACGAATTGAATATGTAACATCAGCATTTCAAGTATTCTGGGCTGGGAACGGAAGTGCGGCACGTTTACTTTTAGGCTCAGGAGCATTTATTTCCTTTAATCCAACATATCTTGCGAATTACGACGTATTAGAAACAGATTTATTTGATCTGTTATTTATGTATGGTCTGGTAACTGTGTTTTTGTATTTTTGTTTTTCAATTTTTGTTGGAATTAGATTACTAAAGTTTCCAATACTTTTTCTTGGTTTTATACTTTTATTTGGCCATTCGTTTATAGCTGGTCATGTAGTCTTTAATGGGATGAGTTCCGTGTGTTTTGCTATTTCTTACGCTATTGCTTCAAATGTTAAGGGAATAACTAGATGTTAAAAAGAGCTATTTCCTTCGCTGTTAAAGTTATTAAAGGGCGAAGTTTTAAGATTGATAAAGAAGTTCCTAATAGAGCAATTTTGTCGATTTTTTTTCATCGAGCAATTGATTTGTTGAGAGGGATTATTTTAATCAGAAAGATCGTGTTTATCGGTTCGGGTTCAAAAATAACATCACGTTCTAGGATGTTCTTTGGGAAAGGTGTTGTCATAGGCAGGTTTACTGAAATTGATGGTTTGAGTAAAGAAGGTTTGATTTTTGGTAATGCGGTTTCAATTGGGGCGCATTCAATAATTCGGGTTAGTGGGACCTTGACTGATATTGGCAAAGGGATTAAGTTTGGTGACAATGTTGGAATAGGGGATTTTTCGCATATAGGTGGCGCAGGTGGAGTCAGTATTGGGAATGACACAATTATTGGAGCTTATTTTAGTGTTCATCCAGAAAATCATAACTTTGATGACAAAGATATACTAATTAGAAAGCAAGGAGTAAATCGAAAAGGGATCAAAGTTGGCAATAATTGTTGGATTGGCGCTAAGGTTACTATACTGGACGGAAGTGTAATAGGTGATGGATGCGTTGTTGCTGCTGGTTCTGTAGTTAATGGAACATATCCTAACAATGTTGTTATAGGCGGTGTCCCTTCTCGAGTTTTGAAGGAGATCTAGTTTGAATAATAAGACAGAACTGTATTTTGTTCATATTTTTAATGACTTCAGTGGTAGCCCTAGAGTGCTTAGGGATGTCATCGATAGCGAAATAATTGATCCCGACAATATTTATGTGTTAACGAGTAGGCATAGTGGTTTTCTAGATGGAGTATGTGGGCATCGTCTTAGTTGTTTTTATGCTCGCAGCAATAACAGGTATATCCAGTTATTCTACTATTTACTCTCTCAACTTTTAATTTTCTTTCAATTGTCATTTTATTTATTACGCTCGACTATTAGAAAAAGGGAATCTACAATCATTGTTAATACAATGCTCCCTTTTGGAGCGGTACTATCTGGAAAGTTATTTGGGAAAAAAGTTGTTTCTTATGTCCATGAAACAAAAATAAAGCCTAAGCTGCTTAAGCAGTTTCTTCGATTATTTATAGAGCATTGTGCGGATAACGTTATTTTTGTTTCGAAATATCTTCAGTCAGTAGAAGCTTTCAAGCGTCCTAAACAAAATGTTATATATAATGGGTTGAGGAGCGATTTTCCTGAAATAGAGGAAGTGGATATTAGCTTAAAATTTGAAGGGAAAATGATTTTTTTCGCAGGTTCACTAAGAGAGTATAAAGGGATATCTCAACTTATTGAGATTGCTAATCGTTTGCCTGAATTTAAGGTTGTAGCCGCATTGAATTGCTCTCTAGATGAACTTCATCATTTTACAGCAAACAGAGAGTTACCGAGTAATTTTTTACCGCTCGCTCGTCCACAGGACATTCAAGATTACTTTAGGAAGAGTTTTATTGTATTAAATTTGTCTCTACCAGATGGATGGGTAGAGACATTCGGTTTATCGTTAATTGAGGGAATGGCTTTCGGTACCCCTGTTGTTGCTCCTCCTGTCGGTGGGCCGACTGAGTTTGTCGATTCGAGTAACGGTTTATTAGTAGATTCACGATGTATTGATGACATAGTTTGTTTTGTACAAAAGTTGAATTCCTCTATAAATATTTGGAGCTCTTTTTCTCACCATGCATTCTATACATCAAAACAGTTTAGAAGCTCAGTTTTTATAAGAACGTTTAGATTGTATTTCCAAGAAGAAGGCTTAGCTTAGTTTTAGATTATTATTTATATACCTAATGTTATAGTATTTTAAGGTCGCATATATGTTAGACTTGCATGTTTTATTGAGTAAAGAGTCAGGTAGTCAACGTAAAATAATTGACGAGATTAATAGATATCTTTCAAATTTGAAAGCTGAGGATAGAGTAAAGTGGGCTATTGATAATGTTTCAGGTAATCATGCATTGACATCTAGTTTTGGTATTCAGTCAGCAGTATGTTTACATATGTATAGCACAATAAAGCCTGATATACCGGTTATATTGATTGATACGGGTTACTTATTTCCAGAAACATATACGTTTATTGAAGAAATGAAGAATAGGTTGGATATTAATTTAAAAGTGTTTCGACCTGAATTATCTCCAGCATGGCAAGAGAGTTGCTATGGAAAATTATGGGAGCAGGGCATTGAAGGAATCAAAAAATATAATCGCATTAATAAAGTTTTGCCAATGATTAGCGCTCTAGAACAATTAGATTTATCTATGTGGCATTCGGGTCTCCGTAAGTCTCAGTCTGATACTAGAGCAGATTTTGATTTTCTCTCTATTCAAGGGAACAGGTTAAAGTTCTTACCTATTTTGGATTGGTCAGAAGAAGATGTTAGAGAGTATTTTGACAAAAATCAATTAGATTATCATCCACTTTACTATAAAGGTTACGTTTCTTTAGGTGATATTCATACTACCGTCCCATTAGAGGAGGGGATGAAAGTTCAAGATACTAGGTTTTATGGGTTAAAGCGTGAGTGTGGATTACATGATGATACTATATCTAAAGAGGTTCAGGTTGATATGTCTACTTTTTTTAAAGAAGATGAATGATAGTTTCACTTATTCTTCTGAGGGGGGGCATGTTAGTATTGCCTTTGTATTCCCCTGTGTAGATAGTCAAATGTAACTAAGTTTTTCCTAGAATAAAGTTAGATTGCGCCTCTTTGTAAACATACATACTTTCTTGTAAACGAAACTTTTGTTCTTGAAACTATTATATTAGAGTATTGCGTTATGAAAAAATATAAAGTGTCTATAGTTGGTACTGTAGGGATACCCGCTTGCTACGGTGGGTTTGAATCGTTAGTTGAAAACTTAACATTGAACGTAAGTAATGATGTTGAGTATACTGTTTTTTGTTCATCCAAGAGTTATCCTGAACGACTACACAAGCATAATGAAGCTTCACTGTCTTATATCCCGCTAAAGGCTAATGGAGTTCAAAGTATTCCTTATGATATTGTGTCCTTAATTAAGTGTCTTCAATCAACCCCAGATGTAGTTGTGATTTTAGGAGTGTCCGGATGTATGTTTTTGCCAATTTTTCGTTTGTTTTCTCGAAGCCGTGTTATTACAAATATTGACGGTTTAGAGTGGAAAAGAGATAAGTGGGGTAAGTTAACACGGAGTTTCCTAAAATGGTCAGAATCTCTTGCAATAAAGTATTCCGATGTGGTTATTACAGATAACCAGGCTATCAGTGATTATGTTAAGCAAAAATATAATATGGATAGCGTTACTATAGCTTATGGAGGAGATCACGCGTTACGAGATATTCAAGTGCCTGAAACTGAAGAGCTATACTCTCTCGCGCTCTGTCGCATAGAACCAGAGAACAATGTAGAGTTAATTCTCGAAGCTTTTTCCAAGTCTGATAGATGTCTTAAATTTGTTGGAAATTGGGGGGCTAACGATTATGGTCGACGATTGAAAATGCAATACAACGACTTTAATAATATTGAGTTAATAGATCCAATTTATGATCTTGACGAGTTGTATAAGTTAAGAGTCAATTGCGAACTGTATGTTCATGGTCATTCTGCTGGTGGGACCAACCCTTCGTTGGTAGAGATGATGCACTTTGGAGTTCCAATTTTCGCTTTTGACTGTTCTTTTAATAGGTATTCTACAAACAATAGAGCTGAATACTTCAATGACGTACATAGTTTAGAAAAATTATTAAAAGGTAGTGCCAGAATAACTCTAAATAGTATTGGCAACGATATGAAGTCTATCGCAGAAAAATCATATACTTGGCGTGAGATATCAAGATGTTATCAAGACACTTTTTTAGGTGTCATCGCTGATGTAAAACCGACCCACTAACGCCGATTTTAAATTGGTCCACCTGGGTCAAACTATCCGTTCGTAACATGTGTAATGTAGTGGCCAACTAAATCCGGACACTCTGTTAGGCAGATTCTTGGCTTCAGCTGGCAGCATCCCGTCATTATGTTGATTTGGACGCTGCGCTGCTAGTTGTAGTAATCCATCAGGTATAGACCGACGGTCTCGCTTCACTTCACTATGTAACCCTTGTACTATCTTCCCAAAAGTTGTTTCACTTTCGCAGTCACTACCCACACATGCGTGATCAAGTAGTAATACACCCCAAACAGTGCGACAAACCCATAAAACATGACATACTCGGGTATGTGATAAATCTCTCCAGCGATACCCATACCAGCAAATAGCGTAGCAAATAAGCAGATAGAGCAAAGCGTTTGTAAAGGACTGAAACCAATACGCTGGAAGATATGATGTAGGTGTTCTCTGTCTGGTTTAAATGGAGAGTCACCTCGTCGAATACGTCTGATCATGATTGCTGCCATATCCATCAGTGGGATCGCAATAAACCATAAAGCGGTGACAGGTCTCAGTGGTGAAGGACCTGCGTTTTGGCTCGAAAGTAACAGCAACCATATAACGGTAAAACCAATTAGCATGCTGCCAGCATCGCCCATAAAGACTTTGTGTTTTCGTTTCAGCATGCCAAGGTTAAGCATAATATACGGTAGCATGATTACCACGAGCACTAAACAGAAGTAAGCGATGCTGCTTTGGCCGTCATAAGCAAGTACCATGCCTAAAGCGCCAAAAGTGACGACAGAGAGACCACCTAATAATCCATCGATACCGTCAACCATATTAAAGGCATTGATAGCGCCGACTACCGCCAATATAGTAACTAAATACCCAAACCAACCTAAAGTGATGATGTTGCCCGAACCAAAGATGTCACCGATGGTGTGCAGTTCAATACCTCCGAGCATCATCATGGCAACTGATAATGCAGCTTGAACAGCAAAACGGATCTTAAAACTGATATCGAACTTGTCATCTAATGCGCCGACCGCGACCAAAATGAGGATGCAAACCGCGTATAGAGGTGTATTCGGCAAGATGGTTTGGTTATTAGACAAGAAGTAAAGTAACGAGACACAAATGGAAATACCACCTACCAAGGGAATACTTCCTAGATGTTGCTTACGTTTTGTCGGTTTATCGACCAGCCCGATCCCTTGCGCGAGTTTTCGCATAAAAAAGATCGTGACCAGCGAGAAGAAGAATAGAAAACCTAGGTCGATGATTTGCGTTAACATAGCCACTGCTTCTTTTGTTATTTTATAAAATTCGTTTTAAAACCCGATCCGCTCTCACACGCGTGATCTTTCGCATCAGTTTCTTCACCGGCAGCGGGTAATCCTCAAACTTCTCCACCTGCTTATAAGTGCAGATCAGCTGAGTGTGCTTGAGAATATTTTCCACTTCCTGATCGAACTGCGGGGTGAGGTGATGGTAGTCATCTCTGATGAGCAGCGCGTTTTCGAGATCTAGGCTCCAAGCTCGTGGGTTGAGGTTGTTACCCGTGATCATCATGTAACGCTTATCGACCCAAATCCCTTTGAGGTGGAAGCTGTTTTCATCGTGCTTCCACAGTCTCAAGGAGAGCTTTCTGGCGGCAATATTGGCTTCATTGGCTTTGGCAAACGCGCGCAAGTTGCGCTCGTAGAGATACGGCAGGCCGCCAATGGTTTTGAACTCTTGCTCCGGGGAGATGTAAAAGTCGTTGGCGGTCTTATCACCCACCACAATGGTGACTTTTACGCCGCGACGGATGGCTTTTTTCACCTCTTTCGCGACGCTGCGCGGGAAGTTGAAGTAGGGCGTGCAGATGAAAATCTCATCTTTGGCCATCGCCAGTAAATGGTTGATGCTTTGGTTAAGCTTGTTGCGCTTTTTCCCCACGCCGACAATCGGCGTCACCGCCACTTGATGTGCGCCAATGCTTTGCGGTTCAAACGGGTAACTGGCTTTGGCGAGTTGCGCGCGCAGTTGGCGAATTTGCGCTTTGATCTGCGCGGTTTCCGGCTTGCTTGGGCACGCGAGATCGTTCACGGCCGGGTGCGCCACCATGGCTTCATCAATAAACTCGGCCATACTATCGGCGAGCGCTGGGTTCGCCAATACATGGTAGCGGTCAAAGCGGTAGCGCTCTTTATAATGCAGGTAGATGTTGTTTAAGCTGGCGCCGCTGTAGATGACTTGTTCATCAATCACAAAACCTTTGAGGTGCAGCACACCAAACACTTCACGCCCACGCACCGGAATGCCGTACACAGGCACGCGATGGGTATACTGCTCAGTAAAGCGCTTGTACATCGCGGCGTTGGTCTCGCCGTGCTCTGCGCCAATCAGCCCACGCTGCGCGCGGTGCCAGTCGACGCACACTTTGACATCGAGGCCTGGATTGCGCTGCTTGGCTTCATAGAGCTCGGTGAGGATCGCTCGGCCGGCCTCATCGTCTTCCAAGTAGAGCGCAACCAGATAGATTCGCTTGCTTGCCTGACGAATCGCTTCAATTAAGCGAGTTCGAAAATCGGCCGCAGAAAACAGCGTTTCAAACTGAGCTGGATCTTGAGCCAGAGCAGGCAGTTGCTCAAACAAATTACGATTGGTCATCATGGTGACGGCGTTACCTTTATTTAAAGTGGACAGGGAGTTTAGCAA
>NZ_JCBDGH010000092.1:0-54649 GCF_059833955.1 Vibrio sp. R15-SG3-ISO1A | reverse complement strand
TTACACGCTCAGCACCCATGTGACCTGCCATTTTCTTGCCTTTAAATACGCGACCTGGAGTCTGACATTGACCGATAGAACCAGGAGCACGGTGAGACAATGAGTTACCGTGAGTCATATCTTGAGTACGGAAGTTCCAACGCTTAACAGCGCCTTGGAAACCTTTACCTTTCGATGTACCAGTAACGTCTACTTTCTTAGTTTCGTTGAACAGTTCAACTGTTAGCTCAGCGCCAACTTCAAACTCTTCGCCGTTTTCCAAACGGAATTCCCAAAGACCACGACCAGCTTCAACACCAGCTTTAGCAAAGTGACCTGCTTCAGCTTTGTTTACGCGGTTGGCTTTCTTAGCACCAGCAGTTACCTGAATTGCTGCGTAGCCGTCTGTTTCAAGAGTTTTCACTTGAGAAACGCGGTTCGCTTCAACTTCAACAACTGTTACTGGGATAGAAACGCCATCTTCAGTAAATACGCGGGTCATACCCACTTTACGACCGATTAGACCAATCATTCTTCTAATCTCCCTTAACCTAGGCTAATTTGTACGTCAACGCCCGCAGCAAGGTCTAGACGCATCAGAGCATCAACAGTTTTGTCTGTTGGCTCAACGATGTCGATTAGACGTTTGTGAGTACGGATTTCGTACTGATCACGAGCATCTTTGTTAACGTGTGGAGAGATAAGAACTGTGAAACGCTCTTTACGAGTTGGCAGTGGGATTGGACCACGAACCTGTGCGCCAGTGCGCTTAGCTGTTTCAACGATCTCCGCTGTAGAAGCGTCGATTAGTTTGTAATCGAAAGCTTTTAGGCGGATACGAATACGTTGGTTCTGCATGAGACAGAGCTCCAATAGTTATTTATTACACAAACAATATCGCCACTCAGACTCGCTAAGGCGAGAGAATGTACGATTGATTTATGTGAAACCGTAGCATCCAAGATTAGGACGCATTGTCAGCTAATTTTCGATTAGCTCTCGAGAAGAGAAACATTGCTGTTTGTTTTCAAGAGGTGAACTAATTGTATTAACCGCGAACATAAGCTGAGTTTACATTACCTAATTTACCAAGCGGTAAATCAGCTCCTCGCTGCTCATTGGTTCACAACTGGCTTAACCAGTGCGGGGGATTATACAGATCACAGTTTCACATGCAAGGGTTGTTTGAAAAATAGTCGCAGAAAAAAGAGGGGGGAGAAAAAGAAGTGCCTAGTTTCTAGTTCCTAGATGGAGTGTCTAGAGAGTCGGAGGTGTGTAGCGATGATATGGATAGAGGAAAAAGTATTTAAGTAAGAATCTGAGAATACCAGCGCCTAGTACCTAGAAATTGACCTCTAGGAACTAGGCACTCGCCACTAGGACCTTACGCCAACCTCTGACGGACGGCTTCGAAGAGGCAGATGCCTGAAGCGACTGAGACGTTTAAGCTCGAGACTGAGCCGGCCATTGGGATTTTGATTAGGTCATCACAGGTCTCGCGTGTTAGGCGGCGCATGCCGTCTCCTTCGGCGCCCATGACGATGGCCAGTGGGCCGGTCAGTTTGGCTTGATAGATATCGTGCGTCGCCTCGCCTGCTGTGCCGACAAACCAGATGCCCTGCTCTTGCAAACTGCGCATCGTGCGCGCCAGATTGGTGACGCGCACTAGGGGTACCGTTTCTGCTGCGCCACACGCCACTTTGCTGACCGTTGCTGTCATTGGCGCCGACTTATCTTTCGGCACGATGACCGCGCAAACACCCGCCGCATCGGCATTACGTAGGCAAGCGCCTAGGTTATGGGGATCGGTCACCCCATCCAGTACCAGCAGCAGTGGATTGTCGTGCTTGGCGATAATGTCATCCAAATCATGCTCGTTGAGCGGCTTGGCGGGCTTAACACGAGCAATCACGCCTTGGTGATTGGCGCCATGCGCTTTGTCGTCGAGGGTTTTGCGCGTCATCTGCTGGATGGAAACGCCCACCGCTTGTAACTCATTGAGGATTGGTAGCAGGCGGTCGTCTTGACGCCCTTTAAGAACATACGCTTCAACAAAACGTTCAGGCTCTTTGGCCAGCACCGCTTTGACGGCGTGGATGCCATAAATAAATTCGTTACTCATTAGTTAACCTGTTTTGATTCAAGAGAGAGGCGTGATGCGCCCCTCTCTTCGATAGATTATCGTTTGGCTTTTTTCGGCTTACGACCGGGCTTTTTCTTGTTGGCCTTTTTGACTTTTGGCTTTTTCGTCCCTTCAGCGCTCGCGTCGCCACGAGACTCACCTTTCGCGCCCGCTTTACCGCGCTCAGTGTCAGGACGCTTAGTCGGCTCCACTGCAGGGATGGCGCGGCGCTCGCCTTTTCCGCTGGCGTTACGTTTCTTCTCTTTTGCTTTACGCTGCGCTTCTGCCGCGCGTTTTTTCGATGTCTTGCCTTTACCGCGTGGCACTCGGCTACTTTCCACCAACTCGAAATCGATCTGTCTGTCGTCCAAGTTCACCGACAGCACCTTCACTTTGACGCTATCGCCAAGACGATAAATGGCGCCAAAGCTCTCGCCAATCAAACGCTGGCCGATCGGATCAAACTGATAGTAGTCGTTCGCCAAGTTAGAGATGTGCACTAAGCCATCGATGTGCAACTCACTCAAACGGACAAAGAAGCCAAAGCCCGTGACGTTGGCAATCACGCCGTCTAGCTCTTCACCGACATGATCTTGCATGTACTCACATTTGAGCCAATCCGACACCTCACGCGTCGCGTCATCAGCGCGGCGTTCGGTCATCGAACACTGCTCACCGTAGAAGTCCATGTCATCAAATGAATAGTGGTAGCCGCCTGTTGGGGTCCAACGATCGTGATTAGTGCCCGCTTGTTTGGCAATCAAATACTTAATCGCGCGATGGAGCAGCAAGTCTGGGTAACGACGAATCGGCGACGTAAAGTGCGCGTAACGCTTCAACGCCAAGCCAAAGTGACCACAGTTGTCGGCATTGTACACTGCTTGCTTCATCGAGCGTAGTAGCATGGTTTGAATCAGCTCTTTATCAGGGCGCTCACCGATCTGCTTCATCAAATCCGCATAATCCGTAGGAGAAGGCTCCAAACCGCCTTTCAAATCCAAGCCAAGCTCAGCCAAGAAATCTCTAAAGCCCGTTAAGCGCTCCTCGCCCGGCGTTTCGTGAATACGATATAGCGCTGGCTCTTTGGCTTTTTCCACCAAGGAAGCCGAGGCGATGTTGGCCAGAATCATACACTCTTCAATGATCTTGTGCGCATCGTTACGCACCACAGGTTCAATACTTTCGATTTTACGCTGCGCATTGAAGATGAATTTGGTTTCGACACTTTCAAACTCGATCGCCCCACGCTGATCGCGCGCTTCTTTTAGCACTTTGTACATCGCGTGCAGCTGCTCAAGATGCGGAACCAAAGCTTGGTAGCGCTCACGCAGCTCTTCATCCCCTTCGAGGATGTCATGCACTTTGTTGTAGGTCAGACGCGCGTGAGAATTCATCACCGCTTCGTAATGCTTGTAGCCTGACAGCTTGCCGGTTTCTGAGATGGTCATCTCGCACACCATACACAAGCGATCCACTTGTGGGTTGAGTGAACAGAGCCCGTTGGAGAGCACCTCAGGCAACATTGGCACCACTTGTGATGGGAAGTAGACCGAGTTACCACGGTTGATGGCCTCTTTATCTAACGCGCTATCGGTACGAACGTAATAGCTGACATCCGCAATCGCCACCCAGAGACGCCAGCCGCCCCCTTTCTTCGCTTCACAGTAGACCGCGTCATCGAAATCGCGCGCGTCTTCGCCATCAATGGTGACCAATGGTAAGTCGCGCAAGTCAACACGACCGACTTTCGCCTCTTCAGGGACCTCTTCACCTAGGCCTTCAATCTGCTTTTCAACCGCTTCGGGCCATTCATGAGGAATTTGGTGGGTACGAATGGCAATTTGCGTCTCCATACCCGGCGCCATATTCTCACCCAAGACTTCAACCACTTTGCCCATCATTCCACGTGAGCGTGAGCCACGGTCGGTCAATTCAATCACCACCACGTTGCCCATACGAGCCCCTGCTCGCTGGTCATTAGGAATCAAAATATCTTGGCTAATTCGAGAGTCATCCGGCACCACATAGGAGTAGCCATACTCCATGAAAAAGCGGCCGACGATCTGCGTCTGACGCTCTTCCAACACGCGCACCAAGCGCCCTTCTTTGCGGCCACGCTTCGAGTTGTCAGTCGGCTGTACTAAAACGTAGTCACCATGAATGATGTTTTTCATCTGATGGTGCGGCAACACTATGTCGTTATCTTTGCCGACACTGCCTTCCGGTCTGACCCAACCATGACCGTCTTTATGGCCAATCACATAGCCTTTCACCATCTCGAGTTTTTCTGGCAAGGCGTAACATTGACGGCGCGTAAACACCAACTGCCCGTCACGCTCCATCGCGCGCAAACGGCGGCGCAAACCTTCGTATTGCTCTTCGCCTTCGAGTTTGAGCGCCTCAAACAGATCGTTGCGGTTCATCGGCACTCCCGCGTTAGTGAGATACTCAAGAATGTACTCACGACTTGGGATGGGGTTTTCGTAATTTTCAGATTCACGATCGGCAAACGGATCGTTGGGCATTGTGTCAGACATAGGCACGCCTATTTTTTCCAGAGGAGTTAATAACAGTATATCGGCTCAAGTGAGCTTTTAATACTAAGCTAGCGTTTTTAAAGTGAAAGGTGGTCTTTTTAGGCAGAGTTTTGCAAGTAGAAGGGTTAGCGGATAAAAGGTGAGGAGATAAAAGCAAAATACCCAGCCAAGCTGGGCATCACCGTCACTGGCCACAAAGGCCAATCCAGAGTGCAGGTTGGATAAGCCGCGTGGTGTCTGTTTCGAATTCTAAGTCCGTCGCCTGTTAGCGCGAGTTCCGTCCCTGAGCAGAACGAGTGCGTTACCAGAACGTGTCGCGTTTTTTGGCGCGCGCGATGATGTTTTGCGGCATACGGCGCTCCAGCCCCTGACGCAAAATAGAGATACGTTTGTGGGTGCGCTGATCCGCGGTGACGGAGTTGTAGAGCCAGCGGTAGGCATCTTCATAATCGAGCGGGCTGCCATAATCACGCAACAGCAATTCTGCCAGATGAATACGCGCGTTCAGGTTGCCCATCGCAGCGGCTTCACGCAGATAAGGAATCGCGCGCTCTTTGTCTTCTTGCACCAAGGTGCCTCGAGAGTAGTAACGCCCGAGCTGCTCCAGCGCGGCAGGTAAACCTTGATGGGCAGCGTTCTCCATATAGTAGAGACCGAGTTCCACATCCTGCTCCACACACACACCCCACGCCAACATATCGCCATACAAAAACTCGTAAGACGGTAGGCTAATGCGCGTTGCACGCGCGACAATGTCTTCCACCAGCTGACATTTGTCGGCTTTGACTTGCTCAAGGTGCTTGTTGTCGTTAATCAGTTTGATCAGTTCAGCTTCGGTATAAATCGGGACCGGTTCACCAATCTCCGCTAGCTCATTCGCGGTGACCGTTTGAGCGCCCCACATCAATACCATCGAAGCCGCTAACGTTTTTAGCGTCATTATCTGCACTCTTTACTTCGATTGTTTGTCCATTGTTAACTGGGATGCGCGACTCAACACCACACCTCAATTGCGAGCGACCACCACCGAATGACTCGACTGTTGGAGCCGACGCCAACAAACCGGCGAAAGAGGTGGCAAGCTTGAACCTTATATCGACCAAGATTGATAACTCTTTAATCAAAATTGCCGCTACAAGGCAAATTGTTGCCGCGAAAGGGAGAGAATTCAAGCGATGAAGGCATAAAAAAACCAGCGCGAGGGCGCTGGTTTATCAGATTCACTGTTGTGGCAGCTATTAGCTATTGGCTATTAGGAATGCCAGCCTAGATTAGGCGTTAAACGGGTGAACTTTGATGATGGTTTCGTTACGGTCAGGACCGGTTGAGATGATGTCAACAGGTACGCCGGTGAGCTCTTCAATACGCTTGATGTAGTTCAGCGCAGCTTGAGGCAAATCATCGATAGACTTGGCACCAAAGGTGTTCTCAGACCAACCCGGCATGGTTTCGTAGATAGGGGTTGCCTTCTCGAACGCTTCTGCCGCCATTGGTGACACTTCAAGGATAGCGCCATCATCCATCTTGTAACCCGTACAGATTTTCAGCTCTTTCAAGCCATCCAGTACGTCCAGTTTCGTCAAACAGAAACCAGACACTGAGTTGATTTGGATCGCGCGGCGCATTGCCACAGCGTCAAACCAACCGGTACGACGTAGACGACCTGTCGTTGCACCAAATTCGTGGCCAACCGTACCTAGGTGTTTGCCGATAGGATCTTGCTTGTCTTGACCATCGTACAGTTCCGTTGGGAATGGGCCTGCACCAACACGTGTGCAGTACGCTTTCGCGATACCAAGAATGTAGCCAATGTGACGAGGACCAAAACCAGAACCTGCCGCAACACCACCTGCTGTAGTGTTCGATGAGGTCACGTATGGGTAAGTACCGTGGTCGATATCAAGCAGAGTGCCTTGTGCACCTTCGAACATGATCTTGTCGCCGCGCTTACGAGCCGCATCCAGTTCGTCAGTGACATCAATCACCATAGAAGTGAGAAGGTCTGCGTAGCCTTTCGCTTGCTCAAGCACTTCGTCATAGCTCACCGCTTCCGCTTTGTAGAAATTCACAAGCTGGAAGTTGTGGTATTCCATCACTTCTTTCAGTTTCTCAGCAAACGCGTCCATGTCGAACAGATCGCCAACACGAAGACCACGGCGCGCCACTTTATCTTCATACGCAGGACCGATACCACGGCCTGTTGTACCGATCGCTTTTTTACCACGCGCAACTTCACGCGCTTGGTCCATAGCGATGTGGTATGGAAGAATAAGAGGACAGGCTTCAGAAATGAAAAGACGCTCGCGCACTGGAATGCCGCGCTCTTCAAGAGGTTTCATTTCTTTCAGTAACGCTTCTGGCGAAAGAACAACGCCATTACCGATAACACATTTAACGTTATCGCGAAGAATACCTGATGGAATTAAGTGGAGAACGGTTTTTTCACCGTCAATGACTAGAGTGTGACCTGCGTTGTGACCGCCTTGGTAGCGAACCACATATTTTGCATCTTCAGTTAAAAGGTCTACGATTTTACCTTTACCTTCGTCACCCCATTGGGTGCCCAGAACGACTACGTTATTTCCCATCTTTCCAAGTCTGATTGCTAGTTAAAAAAGGATTCTAGCACCGAATCACACTTCGTGCAGTCATTTTTTAATCATCCCAAAGGAAACCCCGCTAGTGCTCTGGTACGCAACGAGATTTTCAGATCCTATTATCCATTTTGACTCACAGTCAGTGGCGGCTTTCATTCATCGGCGTAAATTTTCACACATAAATTACCCGCGGCATCAATACTAGCGCGATACATGCCTGAGCTGTTCATGGCAAAGTGCACTTGCCCGTGCGCATCGAGAGCAATCAGGCCACCTTCTCCACCTAACGATTTGAGCTCCCCTTGAATGATGCTGTCGCTGGCTTGCTGGACACTCTCTTTGAGATAGCGCATACGCGCCGCGACATCAACGGCCACGGTTTTGCGAATGAAGTACTCGCCCATTCCCGTGGTGGAGACCGCCACGACGCCATTTTCCGCGTACGTGCCCGCGCCAATCAGCGCAGAATCACCGACTCGGCCATACTTCTTGTTGGTGATACCGCCGGTGCTGGTTGCCGCTGCCAAATTACCGTTGGCATCGAGCGCCACCGCTCCGACCGTGCCGTACTTGTTGTCATCCGGATAGCGCGACTCCGACAGGGCAAACATCCCTTTCTCTTTCATCGACTGAAGCTGCTCATAGCGGCGCTCGGTAAAAAAGTAATCTTGCTCGGTATAGGCATAGCCGTGCTCAAAGGCGAACGCTTCCGCGCCCTCTCCAATCAAAAGCACATGGTCGCTCTGCTGCATCACCGAGCGTGCAAGCTCTACCGGGTTTTTAATATGGCGCACCCCCGCCACCGCGCCAGCATCACACTGGCCGCCATGCATCACTGAGGCATCCATCTCGACAAACTCTTTGTGGGTCAGCACCGAGCCTTTCCCAGCATTGAAGTGCGGAGAATCTTCCAGCACTTTCACCGCCGCGACCGCCGCATCAAGCGCATCGCCACCGGCCGCTAACAAGCGGTGCCCAGCGCGCACCGCGCTCTCCAAATCAGACAATATGGCCGCTTTTAGTGAGTCGCTCATTTGCTCTCGCAGTATGGTCCCAGCCCCGCCATGTATGGCGATTGAAATCGGTGAATTCACTCTTTTCTCCTTGATGTTGCTCAGTCACCCTATCCCCAAACAACAAAAAAAGCGCAAGTTGATCACTCAACTCACGCTCCTGTTAGCTTTTTTTAGCCTCTCTGCCCACCTCTAGAAACTAGGAACTAGAAACTAGGCACTTGCGATCAATGCGAGCCGCAACCACCGCCACCGCAGCAGCCGTCTTTTTTCTCGCCATGGTCATGGCCTTCACCGCCACAACAGCCGCCTTCGTGATCGTGGTCGTGATCATGACCACAGCCACCTGCTTGATGTACGTGACCGTGCTCGATCTCTTCCGCTGTCGCTTCGCGTAGCGCAACCACTTCCACATCAAACGTCAGTGTTTGACCCGCAAGCATATGGTTACCATCAACCACCACTTCATCACCGTCTACTTCTGTCACTTCGACAGGAATAGGACCTTGGTCAGTGTCTGCTAGAAAGCGCATGCCCACTTCAATTTGATCCACACCTTGGAATACGTCAGCAGGAACGCGCTGAACCAATGCGTCATTATGCTCGCCGTACGCTTCTTCTGGTGAAACCGTCACAGAGAACTTCGCACCTGCTTCTTTGCCTTCAAGCGCAGTTTCCAAACCCGTGATCAGGTTGTTGTTACCGTGTAGGTAATCTAGTGGCGCATCGGCAGTTGATTGGTCAACGACAACGCCGTCTTCCATTTTCACTTGGTAAGCAAGGCTTACAACTACGTTCTTTTCGATTTTCATAATGACTCCAAGGAGAGTGAATAACGGAGCAACACAAACGCTCCGTAAAATAGTGTCGTCTAAGCGGACATTATGGGGATGATTTTTATAAACTCAATCAATCTGGCTTAAAAATACCGATCATATCTTGACCAGCATGGGGCGTTTTCTCCACCTCTTGCGGTTTTCGTTGATCGGTGTGCTGGCATTCCACGCACTCGACCCACTCAATATTGTTCTCTATCCACCAGCGCAGGGTATCTTGAGCTTGGCAATGTGGGCAACTCGCCCCAGCGATAAATCGTTTTTTCATGGTGCTCTTGTTATTGGGTTTGTAGGGTTATAGGTTATGGGTTATGGGTTATGGGTTATGGGTTATGGGTTATGGGTTATGGGGAGTGTAGAGCTTGATGGGCTCAATCCCAGTAGTTTTTCGATTGCTGATCGCTTTCCATCTCACGACCAAAAATCTCTTCCAGCTCTTTACGCGCCTCTTTGGCTCTGAGCGCCAGCTGCTTATCTTCATTGTGCTGCGGCAGAAGCTCTTTGAGCATCGCATTGTCTAACTTTCTAAAGTGCGCCTCAGCACGTTTGGCCTGATAGGGGTGCATGCCCATCTCAACCAAAGCTTGACGCCCCAAGTCTAACGCGCCCAAAAAGGTTTCGCGCGAATAGTTGTCTACACCGTGACTGAGAAGCTGATACGCCTCCACTCGGCTGCGTGCACGAGCAAGCAGCTTTAGGTGCGGAAAATAGCGCTGACAAAGCTCAACGATCTTCATGATCTCATCCGGTGAGTCGGTACAGATGATCATCGCTTCCGCCTTGTCGGCGCCGGCGGCTCGCAGTAAATCCAGTTGCGTCGCGTCGCCATAAAACACCTTGTAGCCATATTTACGCAGTAGCTTAATTTGGCTGGCGTCACTTTCCAATACGGTCACTTTGATTTTGTTGGCGTACATCAGCCTGCCCACAATCTGCCCGAAGCGCCCAAAACCGGCAATGATCACCCGCGGACGTTTGTTGATGATGTCGCTTTGCGCCGACTGACCTGAGGTATTGAGCCCGCGTGCATACCACTTGTTCTGCGCCATCAACAGCAAAGGCGTGGTGACCATAGAGAGGCTGACCACCACCAATAAAAAGGCGGTTTGATCTTTACTCAACAACCCTTGGCTGCTCGCAGCGGTAAAAATCACAAACGCAAACTCACCACCTTGACTCAAAATCGCCGCCATTTTACTGCGCGCTTTGGGTCGGCTGCCCGACGCCTTAGCCAGCAAGTACAAAACCAGCCCTTTGATCGATACCAGGCCAATCACCGATATCAGCACCGCCAACGGCTCTAGCGCCAACAAACCAAGGTTGACCGCCATGCCAACGGCGATAAAAAACAGCCCAAGCAGCAAGCCTTTAAACGGCTCAATCGCTATCTCAAGCTCATGGCGGTATTCACTTTCTGCCAGCAGCACGCCCGCAAGAAAGGTCCCGAGCGCCATTGATAGCCCCAAAGACTGCATCAACAAAGCAATGCCGATCACCAGCAGCAAGGCACACGCGGTAAACAACTCTCGAACACCACTTAATACGATGTAGCGAAACAAAGGGCGCAATAAATAGTGACCACCGACCAGCAAACCTATCACACCGCCGACCATCCACACGGCGCTGAGCCAATCACCACTGGTGTGCCCAGCCAGAAGCGGCAACACCGCCAGCATAGGGATCACCGCAATATCTTGAAACAGCAGCACCGCAAACCCTGACTGCCCGGCTTCACTGCCGCCTAGCCCTTGCTCTTCAATCACTTTCAAGGCGATGGCAGTAGACGAAAGCGCCAGCCCCATACCGATCACCACGCTGGTTTGCCAACTCACGCCAAAGAGATTGGCGATACTCGCCAACACGAGCGTAGTCAAGACCACCTGAGCGCCGCCCAAGCCTAAAATCGGCCCTTTCATTTTCAGCAGTTTTTTGGGATTGAGCTCAAGGCCTATCAAAAACAGCAGCAGCACCACACCAAATTCGGCAAAATGGAGAATCGCTTCCACATCACTAATCAGCCCCAGTCCCCAAGGACCAATCGCCACGCCCGCCAACAGATAACCGAGCACAGAGCCCAGGCCTAAACGCTGAGCCAGTGGCACCGCCACCACCGCAGCGGTCAGGAAAATCACGCTACTTTGCAGAAAATCACTTTCCAGAGCCATCTTGCCCCCCTTGTGCGCGCGCTTTCGCTTCGCTCAGCTCGGGCCCCGTAGTCATCGGAGCAAGCGGATCGTTGAGCCATTGACGGTACTCTTCGGCATGTTGATAACGCTCCAAGTCAGTCACATTGCGCGCCCAATAAAGCACCAGCGGTTCAATCCACTCCATTTGACACAAGGCGGCCGTCAACTCAAACGGCTGCAAAATCTCCGACAGTGGATAGCGGTTGTAGCCCGACTTGGCGTACGCATCAAAATGACCACCGGTGGTGATCACGCTGCGCCACACCTTGCCCTTGAGCGCTTCGCCTTTGCCAAAGGCAAACCCTTTGCTTAACACACGATCGATCCACTCTTTGAGCAGCGCCGGGCAAGAGTACATATAAAGAGGGTGATGAAAGACAATCACATCGTGCTCGAGCAGTAATTGGTGCTCAG
This sequence comes from Vibrio sp. R15-SG3-ISO1A, assembly GCF_059833955.1. Taxonomy (NCBI): domain Bacteria; kingdom Pseudomonadati; phylum Pseudomonadota; class Gammaproteobacteria; order Vibrionales; family Vibrionaceae; genus Vibrio; species Vibrio sp. R15-SG3-ISO1A. The sequence goes on along the minus strand of NZ_JCBDGH010000092.1, from coordinate 42,965 downwards.
CAGCGACATCAATAAAGAATTCAGGATAGTGCGCGTACAAATCGCGCACAGTAACGTGCTCAAGTGAGGCTATTTTCTTAAGCATGATCGTATTGGCCACTGAACCTTGCGACTCTGGGTGCGCGTACAGCACCAGCACTTTAGGTTTATGCTTAAGTGTCTGCTTAGACGTGGGGGTCGATGACAGTTCCATCCGTGAATCACCATCCATTCTTCTCTGTTGCCTTTGACAATACGTGGTTCGCTGCTATTTCTCAATGCTAATCAATCAATTCACACCACCAATAGGCCCAAGAAAAGCGCAACCCGAAACAACACATACGCCAGCAACACCGACGCAATGATCGACTTTTTACGCCAATCCCCCTACTATGCGACGCAAGACCAGTCCACATCGCGAGAACCCAACGGGTAACATTATGATCACCTTTTCTGACATCGAATTGCTGCGCGGCGGCAAACCCCTGCTTGAACACGCTACGGCGACGATTCATCCGGGGGACAAAGTCGGCCTAGTCGGCAAAAACGGTTGTGGTAAATCCACACTGTTTGCGCTGATCAAAGACGAACTCTCCATCGATGGCGGAAACTTCACTAAACCCGCCCACTGGGAACTCTCTTGGGTCGCTCAGGAAACGCCCGCGCTAGAGCGCTGCGCCCTTGAGTATGTGATTGATGGTGACCGCGAGTATCGTGCACTGGAAGCGCAATTGGCCGAAGCGGTGCAGAAAGACAACGGCACGCTCGTCGCTGAGATCCACGGCAAAATCGAAACCATTGGCGGCTATAGCATTAAAGCGCGCGCCGCGGAGCTGCTCGATGGCTTAGGCTTTAGCCAAGCGCAGATGAGCTGGAATTTAACTCAGTTTTCCGGTGGTTGGCGGATGCGCCTTAACTTAGCGCAGGCGCTGCTGTGTCGCTCTGACTTGCTGCTGCTCGACGAACCGACCAACCATTTGGATCTGGATGCCGTGATGTGGCTTGAGCGCTGGCTGCAAAATTACCCGGGTACTTTAATCTTGATTTCTCACGACCGAGACTTTCTCGATCCGATTGTCGGTCGCATCATTCATATCGAGAATCAGACGATGAATGAGTACACCGGTAACTATTCGTCATTTGAAGAGCAGCGCGCGCAAAAACTGATCCTGCAACAAGCGCAATTTCAGAAGCAGCAGAAACAGATGGCACACATGCAAAGCTACATCGACCGCTTCCGCTACAAAGCCTCCAAAGCGCGTCAAGCACAAAGCCGCATTAAGGCGTTGGAGCGCATGGAGAAAGTCCTGCCGGCACAATTTGATAACCCGTTTAGCTTTGAGTTCCGTGAGCCGTTGGCGCTGCCTAACCCAATCATCATGATGGATGAGGTCAGTGCCGGTTATGGCGATGCCTTAATCCTCGACAAAATTCGTCTCAACCTGGTTCCTGGCAGCCGGATTGGTCTACTCGGGCGCAACGGCGCCGGTAAGTCAACGCTGATCAAACTGCTCTCGCGTGAGCTCAAGCCTCAAGGTGGCGATTTGACCTACTCACAAGGGGTCAAAATTGGCTACTTTGCCCAACATCAGCTTGAAACCTTGCATCCCGAAGAGACGCCATTGCAGCACATGATGCAAATCGCCCCCGATAAAAACGAGCTAGAGCTGCGTAACTATCTTGGCAGCTTTGGCTTTCAAGGCGATAAGGCACTGGAAAAAGTCGCCCCCTTCTCCGGCGGCGAAAAAGCACGCTTGGTGCTGGCACTGATTGTGTGGCAAAAACCGAACTTGCTGCTGCTCGATGAACCGACCAACCACCTCGATCTCGATATGCGTGAAGCGCTGACCCTCGCGTTGCAAACCTTCGAGGGTGCGATGGTCATCGTCTCTCACGACCGTTACTTGTTGCGCGCCACCACCGACGACCTCTATTTGGTGCACGACCGACAAGTCGCGCCCTTCGATGGCGATCTCAATGACTACTATAAATGGCTGACGGAACAGCAAAAACAAGAGAGGCGTGACGCGCAAGACGCTCAACCTGAAAAAAGCACCACCAACAGCGCAGCCGCCAAAAAGGAGCAAAAGCGTCGTGAAGCAGAATTTCGTAAGCAGACCGCCCCTCTTCGCAAAACTCTGACAAAACTCGAAGAAAAAATGGATAAGTTGGGTAAAGCGCTCAATGACGCTGAAGTACAGCTGTCTGACAACAGCCTGTATGAAGCAGAAAATAAGGCTAAACTTAATCAAGTATTGGCGACTCAAGCAAGCTGCAAAGCTGAGCTTGAGGAGGTAGAAATGGAATGGATGGCAGGGCAAGAACAACTCGAACAGATGGAAGCGGCGTTCACGGACGCGAGCCAGTAGAGACCACCGAAGCACAAGCATCGCAAGACAGCGCGCAAGCCGCGCGCCTGTCACACGACGAGCTGTGGGCATTCTGCTTGCAATACTACAGCGTGCGTGAAGTGAAAGACGCCTGTCTTAGTATGCAAAACCGCTATGGTGGCAATGTCAATTTACTGCTGCTGGTACGCTGGTTAGATGAGCAGAGGCTCACCTTTGACGAGCAGGGCTGGGCAACGCTGCACGCTAGCCTGGCGCGATGTGAACCTCTGCTGCAAAGCTATCGAGAGCTGCGCCGCAAGTTAAAACTTGGCGCGCCCGATACGCTCTACCGCGAGGCACTGCAATTCGAGCTAGAGCTAGAAAAACAGCAGCAGATCGATTTGCTCACTGGCGTCAACACGCTCACACTGCAAGAGAATCAAGGCGAACCACTCACCTTGCACTATTGTCGGCAGCAGGATGCTGAGCCCCTCTACGCCGCGCTGCATACCGATTGGTATCCGACTGTCGGCAACCCGCCAAATACAGAAGCGAGCAAGGGATAGGCTTATGACACATTTTACCGCCGCGAAAGGACTCACCAATCCGCACCTGCAAACCTTGGCTCCGCGCCTGATTCGCAAAAAAGCCTTGTTTGAGCCTATCTGGCAAACGCTTGATACGCCCGATGGCGACTTTCTCGATCTCGCTTGGAGCGAAGATTGGCAACAAGAGAGCGCCGTGCGCAAACCCATTTTTGTGCTATTTCATGGCTTAGAAGGTTGTTTTTACAGCCCCTACGCCAACGGATTGATGCACGCGTTTTCTTCTCAGGGCTGGCTCGCCGTGATGATGCATTTTCGCGGTTGCAGCGGGAAACCTAACCACACCGCGCGCGCCTATCACTCAGGCGAAACCGAGGATGCTCGCCACTTTTTACGCCACCTCAACCACCTGTTTCCCGATCAAACCAAAGTCGCGGTCGGCATCTCTCTAGGCGGAAACATGTTGGCGAACTACTTAGCCGACTACCGCGATGAGCCACTGCTTGACGCGGCAACCATCGTCTCCGCGCCTTTGGATTTGTCGGCCTGCGCCAAGCGAATCGAGCAGGGTTTCTCCAAGGTCTACAAAACCTACCTGCTCTCCTCACTTAAGAAAAACGCGCTGCGTAAACATCATCTGTTAAAAGGCGAGCTCGATCTCTCTTATCAAAGCATCAAACGGGTCACTAAACTGATGGAGTTTGATGACCTCATCACAGCTCCCCTCCACGGTTTTAAAGACGCGCAAGACTACTACCAGCGCTGCTCTGGGATTCACCGCCTGAAAGAGATCCGCCTGCCGACACAAATCATCCACGCCAAAGACGACCCGTTTATGACGCCCGACGTCATCCCGAAATTTGTCCTGCCCGACAACATCGACTACCGCCTGTTCGATCAAGGCGGCCACGTTGGTTTTCTCACTGGCAGCGCCATCAAGCCGCGCTTTTGGTTAGAAGAGGCGTTGCCGGCGTACTATGAATCCCTAAGCGTTTCGAATCGTTAGCCATTTCGGCATAATAGCCGCCTTCAACTTTCATCATAAATGAATGAGGTATTTATGATCATCCCTTGGCAACAGATCGCCCCTGACACCCTAGACAACCTGATCCGTGAATTTGTACTGCGTGAAGGGACGGACTATGGCGAGCAGGAAATCTCTCTTGACGAGAAAATCGCCCAGATCCGTCAGAGCTTGGTGAGTGGTGAAGCGGTGGTGGTCTATTCAGAGCTGCATGAGAGCGTGGATATTCAACTCAAATCAAAGTTTTAATATTTCCAGTGCGTTAAAAAACACCATACCGTGATCAATCAATAGAACATGCTATATTGGTCATCATTTGACAAGGAATAAGACAAGGTTTGTCATGTCAGCAAAACACCCCATTATTGCCGTAACGGGTTCTTCCGGTGCGGGCACAACCACGACCTCTGAAGCGTTTCGCAAAATGTTTAACATGATGCGCGTGAAACCGGCTTGGGTGGAAGGGGACAGTTTCCACCGCTTTACGCGCCCAGAAATGGATGTCGAGATCCGCAAAGCGCGCGAGCAAGGACGCCACATCAGCTACTTTGGCCCGCAGGCGAACGACTTCCCTGCCCTGTCTGAGTTTTTTAAGCAGTATGGCAATGAAGGCACAGGGCAAATTCGTCGCTACTTGCACACCTTCGATGAAGCCGTGCCCTACAATCAAATGCCGGGCACCTTCACGCCGTGGCAAGATTTGCCGGAAAATTCTGACGTGCTGTTCTACGAAGGACTGCATGGCGGCGTGGTGGATGGTGAGGTCAACGTCGCCCAACACGTCGACTTTTTGATTGGCATGGTGCCGATTGTGAACTTGGAGTGGATTCAAAAATTCGTCCGTGACACGCGCGATCGCGGTCACTCACGCGAAGCGGTAATGGACTCGATTGTCCGCTCGATGGACGACTACCTCAACTACATTACCCCGCAATTTTCGCGTACCCACATCAACTTCCAACGCGTGCCGACCGTCGATACGTCCAACCCACTTAACGCTAAAGGCATCCCAAGTTTAGATGAAAGCTTTGTGGTGATCCGCCTGCGCGGCATCAAACAGGTCGACTTCCCATATCTGCTCGCTATGATTGATGGCTCTTTCATGTCGCGCCACAACACCATTGTCGTGCCGGGGGGTAAGATGAGTTTTGCGATGGAGCTCATCGTCAGACCTATCCTACAGCAGCTTATCGAGACGGGTAAAATTGGCTAGCGATCAGTCCTAAGACCCGTTTACTTGTCATACCGTGATCATGTGCACATTTTTGCGTAAACAATCACCAACTTGACACGATTAAAATCAAGAAATCCCTTTTGAAAAAGGCTACTATTTGTAACCGAAACAAAGATGGCTTGCAGCATTGAATAAGTGCTCTTATCCTAAAAAGCCTTGTTCAAGGCTTCGCGCCTTTTACTGGCGCGACAAAAATGGAAAGCGGCAAGCGTACCCTGCAGAGGAAGTGAGATATTATGGTTCTAGGTAAACCTCAAACCGATCCAACATTAGAGTGGTTCCTGTCACATTGTCATATTCATAAGTACCCATCAAAAAGCACATTGATCCACGCCGGTGAGAAAGCAGAGACGCTTTACTACATCGTCAAAGGCTCTGTGGCGGTACTGATTAAAGACGAAGAAGGTAAGGAAATGATCCTTTCTTACCTAAACCAAGGTGACTTTATCGGTGAACTTGGTCTATTTGAAGAAGATCAAGAGCGTACCGCTTGGGTTCGCGCTAAATCACCTTGTGAAGTTGCAGAGATCTCATTCAAGAAGTTCCGTCAGCTTATCCAAGTCAACCCTGACATCCTAATGCGTCTATCTGCGCAAATGGCAAGCCGCCTACAAGTGACGAGCCAAAAAGTCGGTGACCTCGCCTTCCTAGACGTGACAGGCCGCATCGCGCAAACGCTACTTAACCTAGCGAAGCAGCCAGATGCCATGACGCACCCAGACGGCATGCAAATCAAGATCACTCGTCAAGAGATCGGTCAGATTGTCGGCTGTTCACGCGAGACCGTTGGCCGTATCTTGAAGATGCTTGAAGAGCAAAACCTGATCTCCGCCCACGGTAAAACCATCGTCGTCTACGGCACGCGATAGGGTATTAGAGGCGAGTTCCTAGTGACGAGTTCCTAGAGAAAACCTTTAAAGATTAAGAAAGCCACCCTGTCTACCAGCGGTGGCTTTTTATTTACCAGTACCCAGTTCCCATCACCCACTACCTATTACCCATCACCCATTTCACCAGCCCCCTCTAGGAACTAGTAACTAGGAACTAGGCACTCCCATCAACTAGGCACTCCCTACCCATTCGTACTCTCAAATATCTTATCCGCTGACGCTGCGACAAACCCTGGGTAGAGCTCACCATTACTCATCGGATAGCGTTTGGCGAATTCGTAGAAGCCACCTGGGATCACTTGCGTACCGTCACTAAAGCTCACCTCGACTCTGTCTGCCATGGTGGACGATTGCTCAAGCAGTACCTCTGGTGAGCCTTTCACTTCGCCACCCGACTCATTGATGACAAAGCCCGCTTGGCGCAGGTGCTCATTCACCGCCGCGACCTCGTCAAATGCCTTGAGCTGATTAACGCTTACGGTGAAATGGTTGGCCCCATAGCCGTGCGCCGCAAGCCATGCTGCGTACTCACTCTCTTGGGCGAGGGTTTGAAAATCTTCATAGCTGAGATCCCACAAACGGCCCGCATACAAAAACTCATGGCTTTGCAGTGCGGATACCTCCACTTGTGCCACCAGCTTGCTGACAATGCTTTGCAGCGGCGCTGAGCACTCTTCGACTTTCAGCTCACTGATGAACACTTTTGGCAACGTCGGATCGGCGTGCTCGTAGTGCTTGGCGACCAAGTGTTTGCTCTCAAACAGGTAGTCACCGCACGCTTGGTAACCCAGCGCAATAAATGGCGCAGCCAATGTCTCGATACCGAGCGGCGCAATGTTAAAGGTACGCAGCGCAATATGGTCATTGATCAGCGGCTCATCTTCTTCTAAAAGCTGATGAACCTTGGCCGCTTGAGGACATAGACGGGAAATATAGTCTTGCCACAGTAAATCGAACAGTTGAGCAGGCGTCATAACGTCTCCATGTTAATCGTGAAGCTGAATCGTGAAGCTAGTTCTTTAAAAGAATGGCTTAATCACAAACCTAGCAATGAGTCGAACACCTTGGGCTCCAAGCGAGCCCAAGGTGCGTCTTACAGTTCTACACCCGGGCTTAACGTCTCAGGCAGCAAGGTGTGCTCGCCTTCCATCGACGCCATAGGGTAAGCGCAATAATCCGCAGCGTAGTAAGCACTTGGGCGAAGGTTGCCCGAGGCGCCCGGTCCGCCAAACGGCGCATCGCCACTCGCCCCAGTTAATTGGCGGTTGCGATTGACGATCCCTGCACGAATGTGGTCAACAAAGTAGGCCCACTCATCATCATCGGTGGACACCAGCCCAGCAGAGAGACCAAAGCGGGTGTCATTGGCCAGCTCAACCGCGCGCTCAAGACCTTGATAACGCACCACTTGCAGCAGCGGGCCAAAGTATTCTTCATCTGGCAGCGCTTCGATGGCCGTGACATCAATAATCCCCGGAGTGACAAACGCCGCCTCGCCCGCTTTCGCTTCCACCAAGCTCACACCACCAAGGCTCTGCAAGTTCGCCTGTGCGTTAAGGATAAAGTGTGCCGCAGCTTTCGAAATTTGTGGGCCCATAAAAGGCGCTGGCTCTGCAAACGGCTGATCGACACGCAGCTTGCGTGTGGCCTCAACCAAGCGATTGACCAAGGCATCGCCTTTGTCGCCCACAGGCACATAGAGACGACGCGCGCAGGTACAACGCTGCCCGGCACTGATAAAGGCCGATTGCAAAATGGTGTAGACCGTCGCGTCCAGCTCACCATAGTGCTCACTGATGACCATAGGGTTGTTGCCGCCCATCTCCAGTGCCAGCATCTTGTCTGGCTGACCGGCAAATTGGCGATGCAGCAGGTGACCTGTATTGGCGCTACCAGTAAACAGCAGGCCATCAATGCCTTTCGACTCTGCTAGCGCAATGCCCGTCTCTTTGCCCCCTTGGACTAAGTTGATCACGCCCGCAGGCAATCCAGCTTGTTGCCACAGCTTCATCGCTAGCTCACCGGTCAGCGGCGTTTGCTCTGACGGTTTGAACACCACGGTATTGCCCGCCAGCAGCGCTGGAACAATGTGGCCATTGGGCAAATGACACGGGAAGTTATACGGGCCAAACACCGCCATCACACCCAGCGGGCGATGGCGCAGCACAATTTGGTTACCCGCCGCTTCGCGGGTACTTTCGCCTGTGCGATCATGATAAGCGCGAATAGAGATGGCAATCTTGCCCGCCATGGCCGCGGCTTCTGTGCGCGTTTCCCACAACGGCTTGCCGGTCTCTTTAGCAATCACTTCGGCTATCTGCTCGCTGCTCTCTTTCACTTTTTCAGCAAACGCCAGCACGATGGCTTCGCGCTGCGCAAAGCTGAGTTTTTTCCATGTCTGAAAGGCGTTTCTCGCCGCGCTGACCGCCGCTTCGACTTGCGCGCTGGACGCGCTGTCACCCTGCCAAATGACCTCGTCATTATACGGGCTGGTTGAATTCATCGGCTCGCCTTGTCCGGCCAGCCACTCTCCTGCAATCCAATGAGTCATGTTGTTTTCCTTGTCCAATTCTACTGCCATTACTGGGCTGACTATCGCTGGGCTGGCTATTACTGAGCCAGCATGCGCACGTAGTCACCATCGCCGACTTGCAGCGCGTTCGCCACCTCTGGCGCTAGGATGACCGAACCCGACTCTTTGTCGTACGCCGCTTTGGCGGCGGTGGCTCTGAAGTTCTCAAATGAGGTGTTAGCAATCAGGTAATCCTGAGAACTGGCGTGTTCAGAGATGCTCACTTTGGCTCGAAACGATTCTCGCACCGACTCGATATTGCGCACCTCACACTCAACCGTTGGGCCGCCGTCAAAAATGTCGACATAGTTACGACAGGTGAAACCCTCTTTCTCTAGAAGGCGCAGCGCCGGCTTGGTGTTCTCGTGCACTTGGCCAATCACCGCTTGCGCCTCTTTGCTGAGCAAGTTGATATAAATCGGCAGCTTAGGCATCAAATCGGCAATGAAACCTTTTTTACCGATCCCGGTAAGATAATCCGCCATGGTGAAATCAATCGAGAAGAAGTGCTCTTGTAGCCATTGCCAAAATGGCGAGTTGCCGTTCTCATCAGAGACACCGCGCATCTCGGCAAACACGGTTGTCGAGAAGCGATGCGGATGCTCGGCCATCATCAAAAAACGACACTTCGACATCAAACGACCATTGAGCCCGCCACGGAAACTGGGTCTGAGGAATAGCGTACAAATCTCACTGCATCCGGTGTAGTTGTTGCCAAACGTGAGCAGTTTCACCACGTTATTCACGCCCAGTTTGGGGGATGAGTGAACAATGGTGCTAATGTGGTACGAGTAAAACGGGACATCCCAGCCAATCGAGGCTTCGATTCCGGTACACCCGGCCACTTCCCCCGTCTCGCTGTCAAACCCAACCATCAAATAGCCTTCGTCACCGGGCTCGGTCACATTGGCTTTGCCGAAGCTGTATTCGGAATGGGTAATGCGGTTCGTCAACAGCTCTTCGTTGACGGGTAGAGAAGTAAATCCGTGACCAGACTCCACCGCGCATGTGTGCAACGCGTCATAGTCCGAAATAGAAATAGGGCGAACAACCAGCATCGATACTCCCTCCTGATGCGATATAAGTGCCTAGTTCCTAGAGGCGAGTTCCTAGAGAAAAAGAGCTCAACTCAGCCCTCACTCTAGGAACTAGGAACTAGAAACTAGGCACTCACAAAACCTAAACCAAACTTGCGATGGCTTTATCTAAACGTGCGAGACCTTGTTCGATCTCTTCTTTGGTGATCACCAGTGATGGCGTGAAGCGCACGACGTTAGCGCCGGCGACCAGTACCATCAGGCCTTCTTTACCTGCGGCGACCAGAACATCACGAGCGCGGCCTTGCCACTGCTCATTCAGTGCAGCGCCAAGCAGTAGGCCTTTACCGCGAATTTCGTCGAACAGGTGGTACTTGGCATTGATTTTGTTCAGACCATCACGGAACAGGGCTTCACGCTCTGCAACGCCCGCCAATGTGTCTGGTTGGCTAACGATATCAACCACGGCCTCAGCGACCGCACACGCCAGCGGGTTACCGCCGTACGTCGAACCATGCGTGCCCACTTTCATGTGCTCCGCGAGCGCATTAGTGGTCAGCATTGCCCCAATCGGGAAACCGCCACCAAGTGATTTGGCTGTGCTCAAAATATCCGGCGTCACGCCCAAACCTTGGTAGGCGTAGAAGTTGCCAGTACGGCCGTTGCCGGTTTGTACTTCATCGAAAATCAGCAGCGCATTGTGCTTGTCACACAGCTCGCGCACCGTCGCAACAAACTCGTCCGTTGGCGAGATAATCCCGCCTTCGCCTTGCAGTGGCTCCATCATGATGGCGCAGGTGCGATCTGAGATGTGCGCTTTCAGGGCTTCAACATCGTTGTAAGGTAAGTGCGTGACATCGCCCGGTTTCGGACCAAAACCATCAGAGTAAGCCGCTTGACCGCCAACCGTTACCGTAAAGAACGTTCGGCCGTGGAAGCCTTGTTTAAAAGCAATAATTTCCGATTTTTCAGGGCCAAACTTATCGGCTGCCACGCGGCGCGCCAGTTTGAGCGCCGCTTCATTGGCTTCTGCGCCTGAGTTAGCAAAGAAGACTTTCTCGGCAAAGCTCACTTGGGTCAGCTTTTTCGCCAAACGCAGCGCCGGCTCATTGGTCATCACGTTGCTCAGATGCCACAGTTTTTGACCTTGCTCGGTCAACGCCTTCACCATCGCAGGGTGACAATGCCCCAAGCAGCTCACAGCAATCCCCCCTGCAAAGTCGATATACTCATTACCTTGCTGATCCCACACGCGAGCACCCTCGCCTTTCACTGGGATCATCTCCATTGGGTTGTAACAAGGCACCATCACCTCATCAAACAGACCGCGTTCTACGTTCACTTCAGTTGTCATCGTCTTTCCCTCTCGATACTGCTCACTGGATCGCTGTTGCTCGATATCTCTTCGTTTCGTTCATTGGTGTCGCTCACGACTTTCGCTTATCACGTTACCAATCGAGACAGAAAAAGAATGTTTTGCATATCAGCCATCACAGCATTGTATTTACAATTAATTAACCATTTCAATAGTGATTTATTCTTTTTAGACGCGCCATAGGAGGCAAAACCCTATTGAGCTTGAGTATTTATGCACGATGCCACCCCTTTTATGAAGCAATTTATTCTTATAACAAAGATAAGCAGGGGTTTAACCTAGACGCAACAAGGCGCGAGCCCAGAGCACCACTTGGCTAGCGAATAGTTTTTCACTCGCTATGCAAACGGCAAGTTATGAAAGAAATGTTAAGAAAAGTGATCTGAGTGCGGTTTTCAGCACAGGGGACAAGAGACGAGTGTTGCACGCGGCTTGCTGACCGATTTGAAGACAGTTTTAAACTATGCGCATTCAATCATGCGCGTTAAACCATGCGCGTCAGGAAATTCGCCAGCAGCTGATGCCCTTGCTCGGTTTTGATCGATTCCGGGTGAAACTGCACCGCGTCAATCGGCAGAGTGCGGTGTTGATAGCCCATGATCTCATCCATGCTGCCATCGGCGAGTGTCGTCCAAGCCGTGAGCTCAAACTCACTCGGCAGGCTGTTTGCCTCGACCACCAGCGAATGATAGCGCGTCACCGTCAGGGGGTTATTGAGCCCTTTAAAGACGCTCTTACCCGTATGGATAATGGGAGAGGTTTTGCCGTGCATCACTTGACGCGCCCGCACAACCTTGGCGCCAAAGGCTTGGGCAATCGCTTGATGCCCCAAACAGACACCGAGAATCGGCAACTTACCAGCAAAGTGGCGAATGGCCGCTAGGGAAATCCCCGCTTCATTGGGCGTACATGGCCCGGGAGAAATCACCAAATGGCTTGGCGACAGCGCCTCAATCTCCTCAAGCGTGATCTCATCATTACGGCGCACCAACACCTCACAGCCCAACTCACAAAAGTATTGGTAGAGGTTGTAGGTAAACGAGTCGTAATTGTCGATGATCAGTAGCATGAGTGACGATGACACATAGGTTGGTTTTCACTGGGGCGGTATTGTGCAACACCATGCCAGAAAGGCAAGGGAAAAGCGCAAAAATAAGGCCAGCAAACGCTGGCCAGAAGTTGATGTGTTGCGAACCCTTAGTGGGTTCTTCTGCGCCATAACGCCAAACCAAACAAGCCTGCCAACGCGCCAAGGCCAAACGAGCCTGCCATATTGAGCTCTAGCACCGCAGGATCATGATCCGACGAGCGGTAGTGATCGCGATAGGTCGGCAGATCCCCTTTGTACTCTTGGTTGTAATCAAACAGCGTCGACTCGCCACCGTTGATGTGCCAATCGGTCGCATCGACAAAGTGTTTGTTGAGGCTTGGACTTATCAGCAGGTGGTCCAACGCGCCCACTTCATCATTGTACGAGTAGCTCCAGCTCTCTGGATGCGCTTTCGCGACCGCATTGATGTACCCGTAGTTGTGGGTGATCACCGCACCTTGATCGCCAAACTGCTCCTCACCATTGATCACGGTATTGCGTGCCGCGGTGATGGTTTTCGCGTACTTCTCTGGGGTGTAATCGGTCAGCACCAAGAGTGGATCTTCCATCCCGTAGGCGTTGAGGTCGCCCAAAATGACTTTGTGTCCTTTGATGGCCTGCAGCGCATCACCGAGCGCGACGGCCGCCGCGACGCGGAACTGCTCACACGACCCTTGCCAATCGGAATCTTGGCCACCCTGACCGCCTTGCTCAATCGGCGCTGCGTCTTCCCAGCATTTAGAGCCTTTCGATTTGAAGTGGTTGACGGCCACCGTGATGGTCTCTTTGGTGCCGCGTACTTTGAACGTTGGCGCGAGAGAGTCACGTTGGTAATTCTTGCCATCTTCAATCACTTTACCCTTGTCATCCAGCACTTCTGGTGCCTGCTGAGAAGGCATGGCAATCACACGGGCTTGTTTGAGCTTGACCACTTTCGGCCGATAGAGCACACCCGTGGTAATCGCATCGGTGCCCACAAAGTCTTGCCCGTCCTCATTGCCGTCACCATTGCTGTCAATCGCGACATAGCGGTATTGGTCGCGCCTGCTCTCGATGCGCGCATTGATCTCCTGCACTAAGCGGTGAATCGCCCCGCCCTCACCAAAGCCGTTGTTTTCGATCTCCATCAAACCGATGATGTCGGCATCTAAACGCAAAATGGCATTGAGGATTTTCGCCTCCTGCACCTCAAACTCCTCATCGCTATTGGCGCCGCGATTGTCGCCAAATGGGTTGCTATCACCACCGAATGGGGAGTTAAAGTAATTGAGTACGTTGAACGTCGCGATACGCAAGTCGCCTTGCTTCAGCTCGGGTGTATCGGTGCGTGGATCGTTATGGACAAAATTCTCCGCACTGAGCGAGTTGGTCGCGATTAAGCGATACTCGTTGTAGCTGTAGCTCAGCACGCCCTCTAGACCGATGACGGTGTCATCGATACGAATGTAGTCCTCGGTGGAGCCATCTTGATCGACGTCAGTGCGGCCAAAATCGACGTAATACGGGATCTGCCCATCCGCGGCTTTTTGATCCGATTCGACAAACAGTCGGCGAGCCGCGTTACTTGCACTTTGCTCTAACGCCTCTGGCGAACCAGCCGCAAAGACTTGGTTAGGCTGCATATTGATGCGCTCGTGCGCCAAGACCATATTGTTGCGACGCGCCGCGTAATCATAACCAAAAGTGCGCGTCACACGCATATCCAGTTCAGCCGAGGTGCGCACCAGCATGCCTTCGTAACGCTCTAGCGTTTGGGCAAAACTCTGATCGCTCTCAATAGGCGTGATATCGACCGCCACAGGCGCGGCTTGCTCGCCCGTTTTCACCCAGTCGCTCGCTTTAAGCTGAGTGAGATTGTAATACTCTTGCACCTGACCTTGGACACACACCACATCGCCCGCATTGAGATCGGAGCTGGACTGATTGGTGTACACAAACAGACCTTCGGAAGTGAGCGGATTGCCATCATCGCTCAGTGCTTGCAGGTAGAAACCTTTTGTGAGCCCAGTGGTGACAGCGCTGACCACCCCTTGAACAAAATAGCTCTCAGCGGTGATGTATGGGTAACCATCAATAAAGGGCGACGTACTGCCTTCCCCTTGGATGGTTTGAATGTCAGTAAAGCTTGGCTCTGCGCCATCTTGAGTACAGGCAAAAGGCTCCGGCAGCTGTGCGCCATCCAATACACCAAGACCTGTGATGTCATCCGTTCCGAGCGCCACCCAGTCGCTGGCGTTATAACTGCTTGAGGGCGTCATGGCTTCACTAGCGCGCACTAGGGTGACGTTTTCACCAAAGCTCACATCGCCCATCACACCGATGATGTCATGTACATTCCCCTCATAGAGCAGTGCGATAGGATCATCACCATTAAAGCTGGCAATACCGTGGATTTCGTTCGCCACGGCTCGTGTTTCGGCATAGGCTTGTGAGTTCGCCACCACCCACACGCTTTTCGCCGCGAGGGTGACGGAGTCCAAATCGAGTGTGGCGCCCCACTCACCATTGCCGTTGGTGGATTTGGCAAGTTGGAAACCGGTCAGCGTGACGGCTTCCTCGCCAGTATTGGCGATCTCGATGGCTTTGTTATTTGAGCTTCCCTCGACATATTGCGAGAGCAAAATATCTGCGGCTACCGGCGCAGATAAGGCACTGGCCACCACGGCGGCCAGTAAACTGGGTGTGAATGTGTGTCTCATCGTGTTTCCCTTGCATGCTTTCTGTTCGATGCGAGAAAGCGCGTTCCATATCACTTTTCGTATGAGAAAAGACCTATAAAGCACGACAAGTGTTGATGTTTTTTATGAAACAAAAATATAGGAATCATTACAACGAGAAGCAGATCTCATTGAGACGATGAATAACGGAAGTGTGGTCAACTTTTCAACAAAACAGGAAAGCATGCTGTTGCAAAGATGCGATTAAGCGGATGATTCTAGGAACAATTCGTTGACAGCCCCACCAATCAACGCCCGTCTACGCACGCAAGCAGCCCCTAAACAAACACGCAAGCGGCCCATAAAAACAACAAAAGCGCCCGCAGGCGCTCATCATCAGAGCCAAGACCCTATTTTAATTTTGGCTTGTCGTTCTCATCGTCTTTGCGTTCGTACTCACCTTCAAACGTCTTCCCCTGTGTCGAGTCAGACTCAAACGGCGAAGCTCCGTCACGATGGAAAGGGTCTTGATGAGAAAAGGGATCGTGAGAGAATGGGTCATGACCAAAACCACTTTGACCACCTACTGAGCGAATCACCATTTTGCTCATCAGCGTTTTGGCGATCATGGCACGGGGCGCCGGCAGTAATACCAACATGCCTAATGCGTCGGTCAAAAAACCGGGAGTGAGCAGTAAGACACCCGCCACCGCCAGCATCACGCCTTCCATGATCTGCTGCGCGGGAAGCTCGCCTTGTGCGAGGCGCTGCTGCACCGACAGTAACGTCGCAACGCCTTGGCTGCGCACTAAAGAGGCGCCGACAAACGCGGTGACCAGCACCAGACCGATGGTCGGCCATAAACCAAGAAACCCACCCACTTGGATAAACAGGCCGATTTCAATAATAGGTACGATGATAAATAGTAAGAGTAAGATAGGAAACACACGCCCTCCTTTGTTGCCCTCAGTGTACGCGCAAAGCCTGCACTGGCACAAATCTAAGCGGTAAAAAAGTGTTTACCTCTCACGATGAAACTTTCAGTAAATAAATATAAAAAAGGTGATCAAGTTACTATTTTTATGCGCTAGGTGCAGTATGATGTGCCACATAAGTCAGGACGGATTTATAGCCCAAAATTCTGATGAATGGATTCTTAGACTACAGAATGGCTAGCATTTAACTTTATTATCAGAATAATACTCTAAGGATCCTGTATGGCTACCCTAACCGATGCCACTAAGGCACTTTCCCCTGCAACACGTCTTGAAGAAGATTTATTGGGTGAGCGTCACGTCCCTGCCGACGCTTACTACGGCATCCACACCCTACGTGCGATTGAAAACTTCAACATCTCCAACATGACCATCTCCGACGTGCCGGATTTCGTCCGCGGTATGGTGATGACCAAAAAAGCCGCGGCGCTGGCCAACAAAGAGCTGGGTGTAATTCCAAAGGATGTGGCGAATTACATTATCCAAGCGTGTGATTTGATTCTAGAAACCGGCAAGTGCATGGACCAATTCCCATCAGACGTCTACCAAGGTGGCGCGGGCACGTCGGTCAACATGAACACCAACGAAGTGATCGCCAATATCGCCCTCGAATTAATGGGCAAGGAAAAAGGCGAGTACGACTTCATCAACCCAAATGACCACGTCAACAAGAGCCAGTCGACCAACTGTGCCTACCCAACCGGTTTTCGCATTGCGGTGTACAACAGCGTGCACAAACTGATTGAATCGATTGAATACCTCAAAGGTGCGTTCGAGCTTAAGAGCCAAGAGTTCAAAGATATCCTCAAGATGGGCCGCACTCAGCTGCAAGACGCGGTGCCAATGACGGTCGGTCAAGAGTTCCACGCTTGGGCGGTGACGCTCAACGAAGAGATCCGCGCGCTTGAGTACACCTCAAAGCTGCTGCTCGAAGTGAACCTAGGCGCAACAGCCATCGGTACTGGCCTCAACGCGGCGCCGGGCTATCAAGCAGCGGCAGTCAAACACTTAGCACAAGTGACCGGTCTTGATGTGGTCCCTGCGGAAGATTTGATTGAAGCCACCTCAGACTGCGGCGCCTACGTGATGACGCACGGCGCGCTCAAACGCCTAGCGGTGAAGCTATCTAAAATCTGTAACGACTTGCGCTTGCTCTCTTCTGGTCCTCGCGCAGGTCTAAACGAGTTGAACTTGCCACAGCTGCAAGCGGGCTCTTCCATCATGCCTGCTAAGGTCAACCCTGTGGTGCCTGAAGTGGTCAACCAAGTCTGCTTTAAAGTGCTGGGTAACGACAACACCATCTCTTTCGCGGCAGAAGGCGGTCAATTGCAGCTTAACGTGATGGAGCCAGTGATTGCCCAAAGCATGTTTGAGTCGATTTCGATTCTGTCTAACGCGTGCGTGAACTTGCGCGACAAATGCATCGACGGCATTACCGTCAATAAAGAAGTGTGCGAAAACTACGTCTACAACTCGATTGGTATCGTCACTTACCTCAACCCATACATCGGCCACCACGAAGGCGACATCGTCGGTAAGATTTGTGCTGAAACCGGTAAGAGCGTGCGTGAGGTGGTGCTAGAGCGTGGATTGCTGACGCCAGAAGAGCTGGATGACATTCTTTCGGTTGAAAACTTCATGCGTCCAACGTATAAAGCCAAGCGCTACGAGTAAGCGCAAAAATAGGGCCTGCGGGCCCTTTTTTAGGCACGCATCCGGTAACCACACTTTTCCTATGGATTACTCTCACACAACGTAAACAAAACGCAGTGATTATCTAAACCTTCATGCCGCTGGCCGACTCTCAGCAGCGCGAAGCATTAGATAATCAAAATCAAACGTTAAACATTAAACGAGGATATAGCTATGGTCGCAGTGGAGCTCATTGTTGTTCTGCTCTTCATTTACTTGGGAGCAAGAATCGGCGGGATTGGCATCGGCCTTGCCGGTGGTGCGGGTGTGATTGCCCTGTCTTTGGTGTTGGGCGTGCCCACCAGTCAGGCGTTCATTCCAGTTGACGTTATCTTAATCATTATGTCAGTGATTACCGCGATTGCCGCCATGCAAGTGGCCGGTGGTATGGACTGGCTGGTTCAAGTAGCGGAAAACTTTTTGCGCAAACACCCTGAACGTATCACTTTTTACGCACCGATCGTCACCTTCTTAATGACCTTGATGGCGGGTACTGGCCATACGGCGTTCTCAACCTTGCCTGTGATTGCTGAAGTGGCAAAAGGCCAAGGCGTGCGTCCTTCTCGTCCGCTGTCGATTGCCGTCGTAGCCTCGCAAATTGCGATTACCGCATCGCCAATCTCAGCGGCGGTCGTGGCTTTCGCGGCGATGTTGGCGCCAATGGGCGTGGACTACCTCACGCTACTGGCGGTCTGCATTCCGACCACCTTTATTGCTTGTATGATTGGTGCGTTTGTCGCCAACTTCATGGGTAAAGAGCTTAAAGACGATCCTATCTACCAAGAGCGTTTGGAAAAAGGGTTGATCAAACTGAGCAGCGACACGCAACGCGAGATCCTGCCAACAGCAAAAACCGCGACCTACATTTTCTTGGCCGCGATTGGCTTTGTTGTCTGCTACGCAGCGGCGATTTCAGGCTCAGTCGGCCTAATTAAAGACCCTGCGCTTGGCCGTAACGAAGCCATCATGACTGTGATGCTGGCTGCGGCCGCCGCCATTGTGCTGGTGACCAAAATCGATGCTGCGAAAATCCCATCAGCCGCAACCTTCCGCTCAGGTATGACGGCGTGTGTCTGCGTACTGGGTGTTGCATGGCTTGGTTCAACGTTCGTCAATGCGCACGTGGCAGAAATCAAAGAGCTGGCGGGCGATCTCTTGTCTGATCACCCTTGGATGCTGGCGATGGTGCTGTTCTTTGCCTCTATGCTCCTTTACTCACAGGGCGCGACCACAGTGGCGCTAATGCCTGCCGCGCTAGCGATTGGTGTCGCGCCGCTGACTGCCGTTGCGTCCTTTGCCGCCGTCAGTGCCCTGTTCGTACTGCCGACCTACCCAACGCTGTTGGCCGCGGTTGAGATGGATGACACTGGCTCAACGCGCATCGGCCAATACGTGTTTAACCACCCGTTCTTTATTCCTGGTGTGGTGACCATTGCCTCGGCGGTGGCACTCGGCTTTACCTTTGGCGGTCTACTGATCTAGTCTCAATAAGACGCCATAAAAATAATTCGATACAAAGGGAGCCGAGCGTTCCCTTTTATTTTGCACTGAATAAAAAATCACAGATCACAGACGGTTTTTGATTGACATCAAAGTAGCGTTAATTAATAAAACCTTCTCGTTAACCAAAGCGATTGAATAAAATTCCCAGCGTTTATTTACGCCGCTATTAAATCCATTCACTCTTTCTAAAAAAATCCAAAAACCAGCATAGAAATCCAACTATTTCACTTGAATACCCTAGCGATTTTTCCATGAAAATTTTGGCCAAAAATATAGGACAGTAATTTGTGACCCGCTCCAAGGTTAATCTTTGAGACGAAATTTACACTAGTTCTAAATTCGATCATGCCTATCAATAATAACGCTATCTATTGTCACAGATTCACTTGTATTCACCCTTTGCAATACAAGTAAGGAGATCATCATGACCACTCAAATTGTCCCTAGAGAACATAAAAACAGCGAAGAGAAAAAACGCGGCTTTTTTGCCAACTTTAAATTCCCTTCCGCCTACACCATCTTATTTGTCTTAATAGCCCTTGTGGCCATGTTGACGTGGATAATCCCCGCTGGCCAATATGACCGCGCCATGAATGAAGACCTTGGCCGTGAAGTGCCCGTGACGGGCACTTATCAGCCTGTGGAAGGCAATCCACAAGGGGTGATTGATGTCTTGCTTGCGCCGATAGATGGCTTTTATGACCACAACAGCTACGAAGCGGCCGCGATTGATGTGTCGCTGTTTATCCTCGTCATCGGCGGTTTCTTGGGCCTAGTGACCAAAACCGGCGCGATTGATGCTGGGATAGAGCGCGTCACTCACCGCCTTGAAGGACGGGAAGAGATGATGATCCCCATCTTGATGGCACTGTTTGCCGCAGGCGGCACCGTGTATGGGATGGCGGAAGAGTCCTTGCCTTTCTATACCTTACTTGTGCCCGTGATGATGGCCGCACGTTTTGACCCTGTGGTCGCCGCCGCGACCGTGTTGCTTGGCGCCGGGATTGGCTGTTTGGGTTCAACCATCAACCCGTTCGCCACTGTGATTGCCGCCAACGCCTCGGGCATTCCCTTCACCGATGGCATCATGCTGCGCGCCATCATGTTGGTGATTGGCTGGGCAATCTGTGTCGCCTATGTGATGCGCTATGCACGCATGGTGCGCCAAGACCAATCCAAATCGATTGTGTTTGATAAGTATGAAGAGAACAAAGCGCACTTCTTGGGTAATCAATCCGAGCAAGGCCTTGAGTTCACCACCACACGCAAAGCGATTCTGACCATCTTTGGCCTCTCGTTCGCGGTCATGATTTACGGTGTCTCCATTGCCGGTTGGTGGATGGCGGAAATTTCAGCCATGTTCCTGGCCGCTACCATCATTGTCGGTATCGTGGCACGTATGAGCGAAGAGGAGTTCACCACCAGCTTTATTGATGGCGCCCGCGACCTACTTGGCGTTGCTCTCATCATCGGTATTGCGCGCGGTATTGTGGTGGTGATGGATCGCGGTATGATCACCGACACCATCTTGTACTCAGCGGAGCAGATGGTGACTGGGCTCTCCTCGGTCGTCTTTATTAACGTGATGTTCTTCCTAGAGATTTTGCTCTCGTTCTTGGTGCCGTCCACCTCTGGTCTTGCCGTACTCACCATGCCGATTATGGCGCCATTGGCCGACTTTGCCGGCGTCGGTCGTGATTTGGTGATCACCGCGTACCAATCAGCATCAGGGCTGGTGAACCTCATCACGCCAACCTCAGCCGTGGTGATGGGTGGCCTTGCGATCGCCCGCGTGCCTTACGTTCGCTGGGTGAAATGGGTCGCGCCGCTGCTCGCTATCTTGACTCTGTTCTGTGTGTTGGCGTTAAGCCTAGGTGCGCTACTGTAACCGCTCACGCAAAGCCATTAAGCAGGATGACGAAACGGTTGTCCTGCTTTCTCCCTTCTTGCAAGACTCAATCAAGAAAAGCCACGTGTGTGGCTTTTTCTTTATCTGCACTTTCTTTATCCTTACGTTTCGATTTTTTATTCCATTTGGATAATCCTGTTTTATAGACTGGGTTACTTTTTCTTATCCAGAAATAAAACCCATGCATTGATGAATAAAAACAAAAACAAGCGTGATCACCTAGACAAATTAACACATTCATTTATTAACAAACACAGTCAAAAGATAAACGAAGTCACTATATAAATAAAAACAGCGCATAAAACCGCACGCTCATTCTATCCATTATAAATATCGACATGAATACAATTCCCTCTCTTTACCGTGATTGACTCTCACTGCGCTATTTTGCTGTCAATCAGTGAATAAAAATCCTTACAGAGCGAAAAACCAACATCATCACAGCTTGGTAACAACTGCATGGATATTGTTAAAACCCTAGGCGTAGCAAGGGCTGCAAGAAAAAATGAAGTGTGACTGAGCGCAGAGAATCCTCCTCTCTAGGGCGTAATATGAATATCAGAACAACAAAGTGAATAATTAAATTCACTCTCAAATAATCCCTACACCCTTATTTAATTTGTCACAGATACATTAAATAAAAAAATAAATAGAGAGATACGATTATGAGTAAGTTATACGTAGGTTCTGAAATCGGTCAATTACGTCGCGTGTTGGTTCACCGCCCGCGTCGTGCTCTCACCCACTTAACCCCCTCGAACTGCCACGAGCTACTGTTTGACGACGTGTTAGCGGTCGAACGTGCCGGTGATGAACACGATGTGTTTACCCAGACGCTGCGCGATCAAGGGGTGGAAGTGCTGCTATTGACCGACCTGCTGGCAGAGACGCTGGCAGTACCAGAAGCCAAGGAGTGGCTACTCAATCGTCAGGTATCTGACTACCGCTTAGGCCGAACCTTTGCCAACGACGTGCGCTGCTATCTGGGCGACTTGCCCCATCTTGAATTGGCGAAAATTCTCACCGGCGGCCTCTCCTACGCGGAAATGCCTATGCGCTCCTCCTCAATGATGCAAGCGCTGCATGCACCGACCGATTTTATTATCGAGCCGCTGCCCAATCACCTCTTTACCCGTGATACCTCCTGCTGGGTCTACGGTGGCGTCTCCATCAACCCGATGGCGAAGCCGGCCCGCCAACGTGAAACCAACCACGTGCGCGCCATTTACCGCTGGCACCCAACCTTCGCAGGGCAAGACTTCATCAAATACTTTGGTGATGAAGAGGCGCTGTACGACAACTCAACCATTGAGGGCGGTGACGTATTGGTCATTGGCCGTGGCAGCGTCTTGATTGGTATGTCTGAACGCACCACACCGCAAGGGGTGGAGCACCTCGCTGCCGGCCTATTTAAACACGGCCAAGCCAAACAAGTGATTGCGATGGAGCTGCCTAAACATCGCTCTTGCATGCATTTGGATACCGTGATGACCCACATGCGCGAAGACACCTTCTCTGTCTACCCAGAAGTGGTGCGCAAAGACGTCAAATGTTGGAGCTTGACGGGTGACGAGTCTGGCGCGGTGCGCGTCAAAGAGGAAGGCTACTTTGTCTCGGCGATTGAAAGAGCGCTTGGCGTTGGCCAACTCAACCTCATCACCACGGGCGGCGATAACTTCAACGCTGAGCGTGAGCAGTGGAACGACGCCAACAACGTGTTGACCGTCAAACCGGGCGTCGTGATTGGCTATGAGGGCAACACCTACACCAATGAAAAATACGACAAAGCCGGCATCAAGGTACTGCCTATCCCTGGGGATGAATTGGGACGAGGCCGCGGCGGCGCTCGCTGCATGAGCTGCCCGATTGAGCGCGATGGCATCTAAGCCCGCGGTCATCACAAACGCCATCGTTATCAACCCATTCATCCTTATCATCGGATCAACAAGGAGCAAAAGCGGGCGCTTTTGCTCTGTGGAGACAGAGCTATGAACAAACAAACCGTCGTTGTCGCCCTAGGGGGCAATGCGCTACTTCGCCGCGGTGAGCCGCTCGAAGCTGAGGTGCAGCGCCACAACATTGAAATCGCGGTCAACACCATCGCCAAAATCGCCGAGCACTACAACGTGGTGTTGGTGCATGGCAATGGCCCGCAAGTGGGGTTGCTTGCGCTGCAAGGTCTTGAATACAAGAAAGTCGCGCCCTACCCACTCGATGTGCTGGGCAGTGAAACCCAAGGCATGATCGGCTACATGCTGATGCAAGAGTTTAAAAACCAGATGCCGAGCACCAACATCACTTGCATGTTGACGCAAATGACCATCGACCCAAATGACCCGGCCTTCGCCAATCCAACCAAACCGATTGGACCGATTTACCAAGAAGCCGAAGCGCGCGAACTCGCCGAGCGTTATCACTGGACCGTCAAACCCGATGGCGCGCATTTTCGCCGCGTCGTACCGAGCCCTAAACCGACAGGCATCATAGAACACGAAGCCATTACCAAGTTGATCGCCGAAGGGCACTTGGTGATCTGTACCGGTGGCGGCGGCATTCCGGTCAAACGGGAAGGCGGTAAATTGATGGGCGTTGAAGCGGTGATCGACAAAGACATGTCCGCCGCCTATCTCGCCAAACAGCTCAATGCCGACGCGCTATTGATCCTGACTGACGCTGACGCCGTCTACCTCGATTGGGGCAAGCCAACTCAGCATCCGCTACGTGCCACCACCCCTAGCGAACTGGCGCACTATACGTTCGATGAAGGCTCAATGGGGCCCAAAATTGATGCCTCGTGCGAATTCATTCGCCAAGGAGGCAAGGTGGTTGGCATCGGCGCCCTCGAAGATGGCCTAGCGATTTTACAAGGCACCGCCGGCACTAATATCACCAAAGGCTAACAACAGACAACGAGGCTCGGGCCATCTTCGCGCCGAGCCTCAACAGACATTGCACGTCATCATCTCTTTTTTAGAAGGAAATTCACCATGGCTTTCAATTTACGTAACCGCAACTTCCTTAAACTGCTCGACTTTACCCCACGTGAGATTGACCATCTGCTCGCGCTCTCTGCTGAACTGAAAAAAGCCAAATACAACGGTTACGAGCAGCCGCGCCTCAAAGGCAAAAACATCGCGCTGATTTTCGAAAAAACCTCAACCCGCACTCGCTGCGCCTTTGAAGTGGCGGCGTTTGACCAAGGCGCGCAAGTCTCCTACTTAGGCCCCTCAGGCTCACAAATCGGCCATAAAGAGTCCATGAAAGACACCGCACGAGTGCTGGGCCGCATGTATGACGGCATCGAATATCGCGGCTTTGGTCAAGAGATCGTTGAAGAGCTCGGCCGATACGCCGGTGTGCCCGTCTGGAATGGTTTGACCGACGAGTTCCACCCCACCCAAATCCTCGCCGACTTCCTGACCATGATGGAACATGGCCGCGGAAAAGCGCTGCGCGACATCTCCTTTGCCTACCTTGGCGACGCACGCAACAACATGGGCAACTCCTTGATGGTGGGCGCGGCGAAAATGGGCATGGACATCCGCCTCGTTGCGCCAAAACAGTTCTGGCCAGAAGAGAGTTTGGTCGCCACCTGCCGCGACATCGCCCAGACCACAGGCGCTAAAATCACGCTCACCGACGATGTGCAAGAGGGCGTGCAAGGCTGTGACTTCCTCTACACTGATGTCTGGGTGTCCATGGGCGAAGCGAAAGAAGCGTGGGCAGAGCGCATCAATTTGATGCTGCCGTATCAAGTCAACATGGCGATGATCAAAGCCACCGGTAACCCGCACGTGAAGTTTATGCACTGCTTACCCGCCTTCCACGGCGAAGACACCACGGTCGGCAAACAGCTCGCGAGCGAATATCCCATGCTCAAAGACGGCTGTGAAGTGACGGATGAAGTGGTCGAGTCGGACTACTCGATTGTCTTCGACGAGGCGGAAAACCGCATGCACACCATCAAAGCGGTGATGGTGGCGACCCTAGGTGCGTAACCACCGGCTTTAGATGAACTAAGAGACTCGCGGGGCTGACAACAGCCTCGCTTTATTAGAATAAATGACCAGAAAAACACTTTGTCATTAGTTTTTTATTTGGTGACAAGTATCATATAGCCACACTTTTATTGGTGATAAACTCAGCGTGCGCGACGGCGCTTTTTCATTGAACAACCCACAAGGGTACATAGATGGAGCTGTGTACTCATTCCCATCAGGATGGCGATAATCATAATAAGGGGTCCTTATGAGTGACACTCTTCATCTCGCGGACGACCAATTTGCCGATGACAAAACCCTCACTTCAGCGTGCAAACGGCTACTGCAACAACAAAGCTTTTCCACTCAAAATGAGCTCAGAGAAGCCCTGGTGAACATCGGTTTCGAGGGCATCAGTCAATCGACTGTCTCTCGCTTGCTGTCGCAACTTGGCGTCGTCAAGGTGCAAAACGCCTGCGGCAAAAAAGTCTACTGCATCACGGTCGAAACCGCACCAGTGCGCGTCGAGTCCTCCATCTCGTCACAAATCGAGTTCATCACCCACAACCAATCCATGGTGGTCGTCAAAACCCACCCCGGCAGCGCCCAACTGGTTGCCCGTCTCGTCGACATCGACCCACACACCGAAATCCTTGGCACCGTCGGCGGTAACGACACCGTACTCATCATCCCAAAAGACACACAAAAGATTGATGCGTGTGAGCGGATAGTGCGGATGAGATTAGGAGTGAGTTGATAGGGAATAGGTCCTAGAGGCGAGTGCCTAGTTCCTAGAGGGATGGTGATGGGTGATGGGTGATGGGTGATGGGTGCGATCTTCTAGGCACTAGGAACTAGAAACTAGGCACTATTTGAAACTTATCCATCCGATCTCCTGTCTGATTGAGTTACACTGAATCCATCTTAGTTAACGTGACGGTCTTATGCGCTTCGCTTTCTCGCTTGTTGTACTGATTCTTTCTCTCTTTTCGAGCTCGGTGTGGGCTCTGTTTGGCAATTCGCAATCTACGTTCAGTCCTGCCAATGAGGACAATCGTTTTGTCACTGTTGATGAGGCGTTTGCCTTCAATGCGGTGCAGCAAGGCGCGCGGGTCCATCTCGATTGGCAAATCAAGCCAGATTACTATCTTTATCAAGATAAGATTGCCATCAGTGGCGAGCACATCACGTTAGGTGACATCACACTGCGCCAAGGTGAGCCCTATCATGATGAGTTTTTCGGTGACGTGAACATCTACACCACGCCGCTGTTTGTCGAGGTGCCTTTGGCCGAATATCAAGCCGGGGCTCGCTTGATGGTTCAATACCAAGGCTGCGCCAAAGCCGGTTTCTGCTATCCGCCCGAAACTAAGGTCATTGACCTGACCTCGTTTGATTTTCAAGACCCCAATGTCGTCATCGCGCCCACCTCCACCAATTCAGAAAAGACGCCTGTCACGACTGACACGGCGACAGACTCATCACGCTCACAACAGGCACAGCTAGCCGATCGCATCAGCGAGAGCGTTTGGACACCGCTGCTGTTTCTCGCGCTGGGTATTGGCCTGGCCTTTACCCCGTGTGTCTTGCCGATGTACCCGATTTTGACCAGCATTGTGCTCGGCAGCGGTCAAATCAATACGCGCCGCGCATTGGGTCTTTCGTTTGTCTACGTGCAAGGCATGGCATTGACTTACACCTTGCTTGGCTTGGTGGTGGCGCAAGCTGGTTTGCAGTTCCAAGCGGCGATGCAACACCCCGCGGTGTTAATAGGGCTGAGTGTATTATTCGTCGCGCTGGCCTTGTCGATGTTTGGGCTCTATACGCTGCAACTGCCAAGTCGCCTGCAAACTTGGCTCAATCAACTGAGCAATCAGCAGCAAGGTGGCAATCTGGTCGGTGTGTTTAGCATGGGGGCGATTTCTGGTTTAGTCTGCTCACCCTGCACCACGGCGCCGCTGTCGGGGGCGCTTTTGTATGTGGCGCAAAGCGGCGACTTGTTTACCGGCGGGATCACCCTCTACGCGTTGGCGCTCGGTATGGGCATTCCTCTGATTTTGGTCGCGGTCTTTGGCAATCAGTTGTTGCCAAAAGCGGGAGAGTGGATGAATCGCGTCAAGACGCTATTTGGTTTTATCCTCCTCGCGGCGCCGATTTTCTTGCTTGAGCGTATCCTGCCCGAACTGTGGAGCAGTGCGCTGTGGTCGGGGCTCGGTATCGCGGCGTTTGGCTGGCTCTATCACAGTAAAAATGCACTGCCCTTTGGCGGCTGGAAGCAAAGTGTGGTGGGCATTGTTGCGGTGCTCGGTTTGTTCGCCAGCGCTCAGCCACTGCTCAATCTTTGGTTTGATGGCCCAAGCGCCCACTCGCAAGCTTCTCCGAGCATTGAGTTTACCCGCATCAACAACGTCGCCGAGCTCAACTTAGCCCTCAGCCAAGCCCGAGAGCAAGGCAAACCTGTGATGCTCGATTTTTATGCCGACTGGTGCGTCGCGTGTAAGGAGTTTGAGAAATACACCTTCCACCAAGCCGATGTGGAAGCCAAGCTGAGCGAGTTTGTGTTGTTGCAAGCCGACGTCACCCGCAACCAAGTGCAAGACATCGAGCTACTCAAACAACTCGGCGTACTCGGTTTGCCGACCATTGATTTTTGGGATGCCAATGGTCAGCCGATGCCAAATGCTCGCATCACAGGATTTATGCCAGCCGAGACGTTTTTAGCGCACCTTGAGGCGTCTTACCCAAAGCCATGACAGGCGCCTCAGATTTGCGTTCAAAACCCGATACACTTCAGACTTTTAGTGGATAAAGATTGTCCGGCGCGGCAAAGCTGACAATAATTCTATTAACTAAATCATCATAAGTGTGCAACGTCATGGACTCGACCTACACCATCATCATCGCAGACGATCACCCGCTGTTTCGCAACGCGTTGTTCCAATCGGTACATATGGCGGTCAGTGGGGCCAATCTGCTTGAGGCCGATTCCCTCGATGCCTTGATGACGCTGCTCGCCAAAGAAGATGAGCCCGACTTGCTGCTGCTCGATCTGAAAATGCCAGGCGCCAATGGCATGTCTGGCTTGATTCAACTGCGCGCCGAGTACCCAGAGTTGCCAATTGTGGTGGTCTCAGCCAGTGAAGAGCCTTCGGTGGTCACGCAAGTGAAAAGCCACGGCGCGTTTGGTTTTATCCCTAAATCGAGTGACATGCGCGAGCTGGTGAAAGCCCTCAATCAAGTGCTGGCGGGCGACCCTTACTTCCCTGAGGGTTCGATTGTCGAGAATGCCGCGTGCAATGATCTCGCCGAGAAAATGGCGACCCTCACCCCGCAGCAATACAAGGTACTGGGCATGCTCTCCGACGGACTGCTCAACAAGCAGATCGCCTATGAGCTCAACGTCTCAGAAGCGACCATCAAAGCGCACATGACCGCCATTTTCCGCAAACTGGGCGTAAAAAATCGCACCCAAGCGGTAATACTACTTAGCGAACTCAACGACTAGCACTACTGGTAGTAGGCCAACACTACTCTGGCTCTTGCGAGTCCGGAAGGCACAGACCCAACTGCGTCACTTCGTAGTTCTCCACTTTAGAGATGACAAACCTCAGCCCCTGCCAATCAAAACTGTCGCCAAGCACCACTTGATGGGGCAGTTGCTCCGCCACCAACTGCTTTAGCGTGAACGTCGCGTATTCAACAGGCACATCAATGCCGTAGTGCTGACACACATCGCTAAGCGAAACCTCGGCGGCAAAAAAGAAGTCACCAAAGAAACGGGTTTGAGTTTCCGCCAAAGGCGCGGTGCTAAACAGTTGGCTTAACGGCTCAAGGTTCTCTTCTCGGCCCAGCACGCATAAAGTGTCGCCCGCTTGCAGCACAGTGCTGCCCGATGGGTGGAGCAAGGTTCGCTGACGAAACAGCGCCGCAATCCGCGTTCCATCCGGCATCGCCAACTTACTCAATGGCTCACCAATACACCACTTCTCCGCTTCCAAGCGATAGACATAGAGCTCCCAATTGCTGGTTGGGAAAATCTCGATCCCTGCACGCGCCACCGGCGCGGGCTGGGGTGGCAGCTCGACTTTGGCGAGCTTGGCCGCCTTAGTTAAGCTCACGCCTTGCACGATCAGCGAGACCATAACGACGAAAAAGGCGATATTGAAATACATCTGCGCATTGGGCAGCCCAGCCATCAAAGGGAATACCGCCAAAATGATCGGCACAGCGCCGCGCAATCCGACCCAACTTAAAAACCACTTCTCTCTGGGGCGAAACTTGCCAAACGGTAGCAAACTGAGCCACACCGCAATAGGGCGAGCAAATACAATCATGCCGAACGCGAGCGCCAGTGCCGGCAGTGCGATATCGAGTAAATCTTTCGGATTGACCAGCAGGCCAAGCACAACAAACATGATGATCTGGCTAAACCATGTCAGTCCATCCATGACATTCAAAATCGAGTGTTTTGAGCGCGTCGGCAAATTACCCAGCAGCAAACCAAACAGATAGATGGTGAGAATGCCGCTGCCGCCCAAGGTGTTCGACAATGCAAACAGCCCAACGCCAAGCCCTGAGACCAGAATCGGGTACATGCCTTCTGGTAATTGGATGCGATTGATGATTTGCAAAGACAACCAGCCGCCACCAAGCCCAAGGGCGATGCCGATGCCAAACTGCATCACAAAACTCAGTGACACGAACCCAACGCTGAGCACCGCGGTTGGATCCGCCAGTACCGCAATCAAAGTAATGGTGAGAAACACTGCCATCGGATCATTGGTGCCTGATTCAATCTCCAACGTCGCGCCCACCCGTTCATTGATGCTGCGCCCTTTAAGGAGTGAAAAGACCGCCGCAGCATCAGTGGAACCGACTATCGCGCCAAGCAGCAAGCCTTGTAGCAAAGTGAGATTGAAGAGCCAGGTGGCGAGCAAACCGGTGAGAAACGTGGTGCAAAATACGCCAAAGGTGGCCAAAGAAAACGCCGGCCAGAACGCCAAACGAAAGCTGCTGATACGAGTGCGTAGCCCACCATCGAGCAAGATGATCGCCAGCGCTAAGTTACTGACCAAATAGGTCGTGGAATAGCTGTCAAACTTGATGCCTCCCGGGCCGTCTTGCCCGGCCAGCATACCGACGCAGAGAAACAAAACGAGGATAGGTACACCGAGGCGCGAGGAGAGCTGGCTGAATAACACACTGATAACAAGAAGAAGCGTCCCAGTAAGAAACAGTCCATTGATCATATCTACCGTCAAGCTTTACCCCCTTAAATACAATTGGAGTCAATGAGTTATTCTACCCATAGTTTTCTCTTGGCAGTAGCGGGAAATGGTCAACCTATGCAAATTGTCGGTCAACATATCAACACTAATTGAGCGGTTCCCTTCTCAAGACATTAGACCTTTGGCTAACTTAACAAGTTATTAACATCACAAATTTATCAGTAAACCTCGCTAAGCGCCCATTTTAGGGCCCTTTTTATCCTTATCGCCCCGACTAAAGTTGAAAGGTTTTTCGCCCATTGCCTTGCTAATGTACATGGTGAAACATTTTTTTAACAAGCACTGACCTCACTAGCAGGTTAACCGAACACCCCATTTAACTAGCGAAATCGTAAGGAGGCGGCAATGGCATTCGAAAGTCAGGAAAGAGCCAAAGCCTACTGGGATAAAAACGTAAAACTGATGATCACCTTAATGGTCATCTGGTTTGTCGTATCTTTTGGCTGCGGCATATTATTTGTCGACGTACTGAATGAAATTCAAATCGGTGGATACAAACTCGGCTTCTGGTTTGCCCAGCAAGGCTCCATCTATACGTTTCTTGGCATTATTTTCTACTACGCGTGGAAGATGCGCCAACTGGACCGTGAATTCGGCGTGGATGAGTAAGGAGTCACTCAGATGGATTTGAAAACAATCACGTACCTTGTTGTGGGTGCCACTTTCATTCTCTATATCGGGATTGCGATTTGGGCACGCGCTGGGTCAACCAAAGAGTTTTATGTCGCAGGCGGCGGGGTTAACCCGATTGCCAATGGTATGGCGACCGCAGCGGACTGGATGTCAGCGGCGTCGTTCATCTCGATGGCGGGTCTGATTGCCTTTATGGGCTACGGCGGCTCCGTCTTCCTAATGGGTTGGACTGGCGGCTACGTGCTTCTCGCGCTGCTGCTTGCCCCTTATCTACGTAAGTTTGGTAAGTTCACCGTACCTGAGTTTGTCGGTGAGCGTTTCTACTCCAACACCGCGCGCGTGGTGGCGGTTGTCTGTCTTATCATCGCATCGGTGACCTATGTTATCGGTCAGATGAAAGGCGTGGGCGTGGCGTTTGGTCGCTTCTTGGAAGTGGACTACTCGACTGGCCTGTTGATCGGTATGTGTATCGTGTTTGTCTACGCGGTTATGGGCGGCATGAAAGGCATCACCTACACGCAGATTGCTCAGTATTGCGTCCTCATTCTTGCTTACACTATTCCTGCAATCTTTATCTCTCTGCAACTGACCGGGCACCCTCTGCCACAAATTGGCCTAGGTAGTACCCTTTCCGGGACGGATGTCTATCTGCTCGACCGGCTCGATCAAGTGGTGACCGAACTCGGCTTTACCGAGTACACCACCCAAGTGCGGGGCGATACGCTCAACATGTTCGTCTACACCATGTCACTGATGATTGGTACGGCAGGTCTTCCGCACGTTATCATCCGTTTCTTCACGGTGCCAAAAGTGCGTGATGCGCGTACCTCTGCCGGTTGGGCATTGGTGTTCATCGCAATTCTTTACACCACAGCGCCAGCCGTATCGGCGATGGCTCGCTTGAACCTGATGGATACCGTGAACCCAGCGCCGGGCCAACACCTGGCTTACGATGAGCGCCCAGACTGGTTTAAGAACTGGGAAAAAACAGGACTGCTAGGTTTCGAAGACAAAAACAATGATGGCTACATTCAGTACACCTCGAGTGCAGAGACTAATGAACTGAAAGTAGACCGTGACATCATGGTATTGGCTAACCCTGAGATTGCGAAACTGCCTAACTGGGTGATTGCGTTAGTTGCTGCTGGTGGCCTCGCGGCTGCATTGTCAACCGCTGCGGGCTTGCTATTGGCGATCTCCTCTGCCATCTCCCATGACTTAATCAAAGGTGTCATCAACCCGAACATCTCCGAGAAGAAAGAGCTGATGGCGAGCCGGATATCCATGGCCGTCGCCATTGCGGTGGCGGGCTATCTTGGTCTCAATCCTCCCGGCTTTGCCGCAGGTACGGTCGCCTTGGCCTTTGGTCTTGCCGCCTCCTCGATCTTCCCAGCATTGATGATGGGTATCTTCAGCAAGAACATCAACAAAGAGGGCGCGATTGCAGGCATGATCGCTGGTATCACCGTCACGCTGTTCTACGTATTCCAACATAAAGGCATCTTATTCATTGCCGATTGGAAATACCTAGAAAGCTGGGGCAGCAACTGGTTCCTAGGCATTGAGCCTAACGCCTTTGGTGCCATCGGTGCTGTCGTCAACTTCATCGTCGCCTTCGCGGTGTCGAAAGTGACCGCTGAAACACCACAAGAAGTGAAAGATTTGGTCGAGCACGTGCGTGTTCCAGCAGGTGCTGGCGAAGCAGTTGACCATTAATCCTTAACCTCTACCACAAAAGCCCCGTTTGGGGCTTTTTTATTCTTCAAATTGGGTTAACTTACGTTTGTAACGAAAAGCGCTTATCACTAAAAACAGTGGTAACGAAAAAACTTTGAGCGGTTGCAAGGAAGCCAAGATGTTCAAAAATAAACACTTTATCATTGCTCTATTGATTGCCCCGATTCTTTCCATCATCGCCTATTTCGGTACCGATTTGGCCGTGAGTGAAAAGCCGCACGCCGCCAAAGAGGGCCAAGCGTATAAGTTGGTCAGCAAATCCAACTGCCGTTATACCAGTGGTCTGTGTGACATGGAAAATGGTGAGTTCAAAATTAAGTTTCGCTCTGAAAAGTTGACCGAAGAGACGTTAGAACTCTCAATGAGCTCACTGCACCCACTGCAAGGGGTCAAACTGTCGCTAGTGAATGACATCGACACCACCACGACCCCCGTCGACATGCAGCGCGCCGACAGTGAGGGCAAACAGTGGTTCATCACCCTACCCAGCCCCGCCTCCCAAGAGAGTTGGCTGCGCGTCGCGGCGCAATCCGATGGCACCCTCTACTACGGTGACACCCAAACAGCGTTTGTGACCTATGAGACCTTGTTTACTGGCAATGAATGATGGGCCGCAAAGGAACCATGAACGAAAAGGGAAAGCGATGTTCGCTTTCCCTTTTCGTTTACACCGATGAATTTTCCGTCAGGCTAAAGCCCATTCAGCATGGCTCTCAATTTCAACGGTTTGACCGGCTTGGCGATAAACGCAAATCCGCTCGACTCGATGCCTTGCATCATCTCTTGGGTGCGATCGGCGCTGATGATCACCCCTTTAAATCGCGCGCCCAGTCGCAAGCGACATTGCTGCAACACTTCTAAACCCGTTCGGCCGTGATCGAGACGGTAATCGGACAAAATCACATCCGGCTGCCACTGCTCGTCCATCGCCGCCAGCGCGCTGACCAGATCGGTGGCGCTGCGCACCTCACATCCCCAGCGGCCAAGCAGTGTCTCCATCCCCACCAAAATATCCGTTTCGTTATCGACACACAGCACGCGCAAGTGGCTGAGATCGCCGACACTTGGCGCCGCGGCAGGCGCAGGAGCTGGGCTGGCATGCACCGCGCGCGGCAGACGAATCGAGAACACGCTGCCACGCCCAGGCCATGAACGCATCCCTATTTCATGATTGAGTACATGCGCGATGCCTTTGGAAATGGCGAGCCCCAGACCCAACCCTTGATCGCGTAGCCCTTGGCCATCTTGGGCATGACTGCCGCGATTAAACTCCTCAAAGATCTCTTGCTGCTTGTCTTCATCAATCCCCACGCCGTTATCCCACACCTCAATGCGCGCCTCACCTTGGATGCGGCGCACGCCGAGCACCACTTTGCCTTGTGGATTATAACGAAACGCATTGGTGAGGAAGTTTTGAACCACGCGGCGCAGCAGTTTAGGGTCCGACTCAACCACCAAGTCACTTGGCATCATGCGAAAGTCGATGCCTTGCTTTTTCGCTAGAGCGCTAAACTCGGCGTTGAGGTTGGAGAGCACATCATTGAGCGCAAAGGGGTGAATGTGCACTTCCAGCTTGCCAGACTCCAAACGCGAAATATCGAGCAGATCGCCAATCAAATCTTCTGCCGCGCCAAGGGCACTTTCGATATGGTGAGCAAGGCGCTGCGCTTCGGACTCTTTCCCCTCCTCCATAGCAGTCGAAGAAGAAATAGAGACCGAGTCAGCTTTCGTCACTTCAGATAAGGAGGAGGCAAACAAGCGCGCGGCATTAAGCGGCTGCATCAAATCGTGGCTCACCGCGGCCAAAAAGCGTGATTTGGACTGCGATTCGCGCTCGGAACGCTGGGTCGCACTGACCAATTTTTTGTTGAGTTTTTCCAGCTCAAAGGTGCGCTCTCGAACGCGCTCTTCTAGGGTTTCATTGGCGTCAATAAGCGCCTGCTCGGCGTCGCGGAACACGGTAATGTCGGTAAAACTCATCACAAAGCCGCCGCCGGGCATCGGGTTGCCTTGCACCTCAATCACGCGTCCATCGGGCCTGACACGTGAAGAGGTGTGGCGCGTGCCTTGTTCTAAATGATACACCCGCCTGCGAACGTGATCTTCTGGGTCACCGGGGCCACACAGCCCCTGCTCGGCGTTGTGGCGAATCACATCGGCAATTGGCCTACCCACTTGAATCAAGCCGGGCGGAAACTCAAACAACTCAAGATAACGCTGATTCCACGCCACCAAACGCAATTGCTTGTCCACCACGGCAATGCCTTGGCCAATATGCTCAATCGCCCCTTGCAGCAAGCCGCGACTAAAGTCATACAGCTCGGATGCCTCATCGACAATGGTCGCCACCTCTTCAAGCTGCATGTTGCGCCCTTGCAGCGCAGAGGTGAGCACCAACTTCGCCGATGAGGCACCAAACACGCCGGCCAACACGCGCTCAGTATGGCGAATCAAAGTCGAGGGCGCTTGCTGATTAGGCATCAGTGTCTCACGTTGCTGCTGCCAATATTGACGAAACGCGCTGCGCACCCGCTGCCTGCCGACAAAGCGCGACGCGAGCATTTCCAACTCACCGACCGTCACTCGGCTCTGGTAGAGGCTCATGTTCTCACTCTCTGGCAGCGGCGTACCGATAAACGAGGCTGACTGTAACCGCTCACTGAGGCTCGAGCGCGTCACGCTCGACACCAGCAAATAGAAGAACAGGTTAGCGCTGATGCTCAGCAGCATCCCCCAATCAGAGCGCGCAATGCCCAGTGATGCCAACCCTTCTGGCGGCGTGATGATCCACAACAGGAAGTTGCTTTGTGCATCCCCCGCTAAGATGCCGGTTTGGCTCATCAAGGTGATCAGCCACAAGGTAAAACCAAAACCTAGCCCGACATACACGCCTTTGCGATTGCCTTGACGCCAG
Organism: Vibrio sp. R15-SG3-ISO1A; assembly: GCF_059833955.1. Lineage (NCBI taxonomy): Bacteria > Pseudomonadati > Pseudomonadota > Gammaproteobacteria > Vibrionales > Vibrionaceae > Vibrio > Vibrio sp. R15-SG3-ISO1A. The sequence goes on along the minus strand of NZ_JCBDGH010000092.1, from coordinate 7,581 downwards.
TACATGCCGCCAATCAGCGCCGGGGCAAACTGGGTGATCGCCGCAAACGAGAGAAAGCCAATTGCAGAGAGCGAATGAATGCTGCCCAGCGCCTGATAAAAGCCCCAAGCGCCAAGCAGTAGCAGCAAAATCAAGCCGCGACGAATGATCAACAGCAAGCCGGAAAAGTGACGATGGTTACGATGCGAGAGGCGCATACGGCGCAGCAGCAATGGCATCACCATATCATTCGACACCATGATCGCCAGCGCGATGGTCGAGACAATCACCATGCCACTGGCCGCCGAGGTGCCGCCCAAAAACGCCAGCAGAGCGAAATCTTGCGCGCCCACCGCCATCGGCAAGCTGATCACATAGGTATCTGGGCTTTCGCCGCTTAAGATGCCTTGGCCAACCCACGCAATCGGCAGCACAAACAGCCCCATCAACACCAGATAGAGCGGGAAGAGCCAGCGCGCGGTATGTAAATCTTGCGCGCGTTCGTTCTCCACCACCATGGTATGAAACTGACGCGGCAAACAGACGATCGCCATCATGGTCAAGGCGGTGTGGATCAGCAAGGTCGGGATATTGGGGGATTGATACGTCTCGGCGGCAATCGCCATCAACTGAATGTCACTGCGACGAAAGGCGAGGTAGAGAATAAAACAGCCGACCACCAAAAACGCCACCAGCTTGACCAGCGACTCAAACGCAATCGCCATCATCATGCCGCGGTGGTGCTCGGTATTATCAATATGACGCGTACCAAACAGCATGGTAAACACCGCCAGCGCCCCGACCACAAACCAGGACACATCAAAACCAAAGCGGGCGAAATCCTCACTCACACTCGGCGCGATGATCTCTAGCCCCATGGTAATGCCACGCAGTTGCAGCGCGATGTAGGGCAAAATGCCAATCACAGCAATAAAGGTGATCGCCACTGCTAGCCCTTGAGATTTGCCATAACGAGCCGCGATAAAATCGGCGATGGAAGTAATATGCTCACGCTTGGCGGTGATCACCAAGCGAGCGAGGACGCGCCAACCGAGGGTAAAGACCAGAATCGGCGCCACATAGATAGGCAGAAAGGACCAAGGATTGCTGCTCGCCTGACCGACGGTGCCATAAAACGTCCATGAGGTGCAGTAGACCGCAATCGAAAGGCTGTAGACCCAAGGCCGCCAGCGCGACAACCACTTGACGCGATTATCGCCATACCATGCGATCAAAAAAAGCAGCCCAAGATAGAGAAGCGAAACCGCGATCACCAACCAACCTTGCATTCGATATCCTTATCGTCGTTTATCGGTACTCCCCATCGCCGCGCCAGTGAAGTGAGCGATAAGGGTTAACTTATTAAACGAATTTGCTGGCGGCAACTCAATCGACTTGAGTAAATTCTGTGCTTTACGCGCCGCTTTCCGTGGCTTTTTCTCCCTCTTTCGGCTCTGCTTCTTTGGCGGCTTGCTCTTCATTGACAAATTGCTCAGAGGTCACGGGATTATCTTGTGGCGCCACTTTAATAAACAGAGACACAGCGCCCATCAAGGCCATCGCCCAGAAGACGTTTGCGCCCCAGTGCTCAAAACCCCAGCCGCTTAAGGTCGTCATCAAAGCAATCACAGCGCCAAGCGGAATGGCATTGTACAAGGCTTGCAGCGCCACCATTTTTCTCTGCTCAGAGTGTTGTATGTACTGAATCGCGGCAATGTGCGCCACCGCAAAGGTCACGCCGTGCAGCAGTTGAATCAGCACCAAAGCGAGCAGTAGCGTCGTCGATGCCGTCATGCCCCAACGCACCATCACGCCGATTGAGGCGAGCGCAAACATAGCGCGCAGTGACCAACCAGAAAACAGTCGCTTGCTCAGGGCAAACACCGCCACTTCCGCCACCACCCCTAAGCTCCACAAATAGCCGATGATGTCTTCGGAGTACCCCGCCGCTTTCCAATGAATCGCACTAAAGCTGTAGTAAGCCGCATGACTGCCCTGAATCAGTGCCACCAGCAGGAGAAACTTCACCACTGGCCCTTCACGCAGCAGCTCCATCAATTTCGGTCTCACGCCTGCGCTGACATCACTGGTCACCGGCATAGGCTGGATGCGCCTTAAACTCATTAGCCAAGCCGCAAGCATGCCCGCCATCGCCGTCAACACAATCATATCGCTGCCAAAATGGGCAACCATAAACCCGACCACAGTCGAGCCGGCAATAAAGGCAATCGAGCCCCACAAGCGCGTGCGACCATAATCGAGCTTATTGAGCCGCGCGTAGTAGTTGGCCATCGCATCAGAGAGCGGCACAATCGGCCCGCAGCAAAGGTTAAACAGCACCGTCACCAGCGCCATTAACCAAAAACTTCCACCGGTAAAAAAGTGGAAACCGACAAACAGCAGCCCCGCCAAACTGAACCAACGCAGCGCCGGCATTAAATGCTCCACCTTATGAATGCGCGGCGTTAACACCAAGTTCGCCACGCAGCGCGTCGCAAAGCCAATCCCGACCAAGACACCAATGTCGGTCGGCGTCACTCCTTGGTTTTCAAACCACAGCGCCCAAAAAGGCAAATAGACGCCATAAGCAAAAAAGAACCCCGCAAAATATTGTGAGATCCAACCATAGGGAGAAGGAGTGAACATGCAAACCTCAGTCAGGATAAGGGAGTAGACAACGGCGGCATTATGACCGCGTTTGCATGGAATAAAAAGGGAAGAAGTTCCTAGAGTGGAGTTCCTAGTTCCTAGAAGACAGTGCCTAGAGGCGAGTGACTAGTTCCTAGAAGTGGGTTGCTAGAAGCACGAGCCGAGTTCTTAGAATCAGACCTCTAGGAACTCGGAACTAGGAACTAGGAACTAGCCACTAGGCACTCCCCCCCCCTATAAGACCAAAGTCGTCTGGCATTTATACGCTGATCGCGCACACTTTATTTATTCACCTCCCCCGACCTGTAGAACGAGAGTGTAGAGCCGCTATGCCTGATAAATTCAATATGCAGTCACCGCCGTTTGATAGGCTGAGTGAAGCGCAGCAAACCGAGTTGCGCTCGGCGCTGGATGTCGCCTATTTCCGCACTAAAGAGAGCTTGATTAAGCCCGGCGCGCGTGTGGAGCACCTGCATATTTTGATTAAAGGCGCGGTGGAAGAGCGCTCGCAGGATGGCAACGAAATTTTTGCTCACTACGCCAATGATGACTTGTTTGATGTGCGTGGCCTGTTTGATGGCCAATCTAAGCACCATTACGTGGCGCTAGAAGATACTCTCGCTTACCTGCTGCCCAAAGCGACCTTTATGGCGCTCTACAACGAGAATGGCCAGTTTGCCGCCTATTTTGATACTAACCTCGCGCGCCGTCAGGAATTGATTGAAGCCGCGCAGCAGCAGCAAAACCTAGCCGAGTTCATTCTGACCAAAGTCGATAAAGCCATCTATCATCCACCGATGGTGATCGCCCCCAATATGCCGCTCAATGAGGTGACTCGCACACTCAAAGAGAACGCTATTGATGCCGCGCTGGTACGATTAGAAGAGGATGATCCAAGGCTTGCCGACCATCCTCATGAGCTGCCCTTTGGCATTGTCACACGCACCAATATGCTCCATGCGGTCATGTTGGATGACCACCCGCTCGACACCCCAGTGGGCGAGATCGCAACCTTTCCTGTCATCCATGTCGACGATGGCGAGTTTCTGTTTAATGCGATGATCAAAATGACGCGTCAACGCATGAAGCGCGTGATGGTCGCCGATGGCAAAGAAGCGGTCGGTATGCTGGATATGACGCAAATCCTCAGCGCCTTTTCCACTCACTCACACGTGTTGAGTTTGAGTATTGCCAGAGCGAGCAGTGTCGAAGAGCTCGCGCTCGCGTCGAACCGCCAGCGCCACTTGGTCGAGAGCCTGCTTGGCAATGGTATTCGCACCCGCTTTATCATGGAGCTGATTTCTGCCGTTAATGAACAAATTATTGAGAAAGCCTTTGAACTGATTGTTCCTCCCGCCCTTCACGATCACTGCTGTTTGATCGTTTTAGGCTCAGAAGGGCGTGGGGAGCAGATCTTAAAAACCGACCAAGACAACGCGCTGATTCTCGCCCCCGACCTCGAATGGCCGCAGTGTGATGCCGTCATGCAGCAGCTGACCCATACCTTGCAGCAGCTGGGTTATCCGCTCTGCCCGGGCAATGTGATGGTCAACAATCCGCAGTGGGTCAAAAGCCAGACGCAATGGAGCGCCACCTTGAGCCGCTGGGCCAAAGCGAGCAGCGCCGATCAGATTATGAACTTGGCAATTTTCAGTGATGCGCATGCGGTGGCGGGCAATCTCGCGCTCCTCGACCCCATCATGGAACACCTGCATCGCTTGATGTTCAACAACATGTTGGCGCTGCAGGACTTTTGTCGTCCGGCGCTGCAATTCTCTTTGCCATTGACGCTGTTTGGCAACGTCAAAACCGACAAAAAGGGAGTCGATCTGAAAAGTGGCGGCATCTTCCCCATCGTGCATGGTATTCGTACCTTGGCGCTGGAATACGGCATTGAGGAGCACAACACCTTTGAACGCATCGAAAGTCTTGCGCGCAAAAAAATCCTCGAGCCTGATACCGCTGACAACCTCAGTGAAGCGCTGAAACTGTTTTTTAAACTGCGCCTTCATCAGCAGCTTGGCAACCAACACACCCACAACCGAATTGAGCTCAAACAGCTCGATCGCACCGAGCGCGATCTGCTGCGCCACAGTTTGCACGTGGTGAAGAAATTTAAGCAGTTTCTCAGCTATCACTACCAGATCCGAGATTGAGGTCATCCATGAACCTATTGATGCGTCGTTACTGGTACTACAAACTCAAAGGCAGCCCCTACCAATCGTTATTTGGCGCGTTGCAAAAAGGGGAGTACGTGTCACTCGATTGTGAGACCACCAGCCTCGACCCCAACCGCGCCGAGCTGGTCACAATTGCAGCGACCAAAATCATCGACAATCGCATCCTCACCAGTGCGCCCTTTGAAGTGCGCCTGCGCGCGCCGCAATCGCTCGACTCGGGCTCAGTGAAAATTCACCACATTCGCCACCAAGACTTGCTCGATGGCATCGATGAAAAGCGCGCTCTGATCAAACTGCTCGATTTTATCGGCAATCGGCCTTTAGTCGGCTATCACATCCGCTACGACAAGAAAATCCTCGACTTAGCGTGTCGTAAGCAATTGGGGTTTCCTCTGCCCAACCCACTCATCGAAGTGAGCCAGATCTACCACGACAAGCTGGAAAAACACCTACCCAACGCCTATTTCGATTTGAGCCTCGATGCCATCTGCAAACATCTCGACCTGCCGCTGCAAAGCCGCCATGACGCGCTGCAAGACGCCATCGCGGCGGCGATGGTGTTTGTGCGTTTAACCCACGGCGACCTACCGAGCCTTAACTTGCCCTACGTCTCACGCTGAACGTACGCAAGGCGAACGTACACAAGGAGAGTGCGCGAGATCGCAAAGTTCGCCATTACGCCGACCTCAGCGACCGATATCTCGCCCATTCATCCTAAAGTCTAATTGTCGAATCGGGGGCGGTGGCCGAAAGTGAACAGTAATTCAAACGCTCACCGTTTAAAACGACAACAAACAGGACACCTTTGCTTGGCAAGCCCAAGCAGAGCATAAGGAGATTAGCCATGAGTGAAGCCCACGTGTATCCAGTCAAAGAGAACATCAAAGCCACAACCCACGCGGACAATGACACCTACCTTGCCATGTACCAGCAATCAGTCACGGACCCAACCGCGTTTTGGAGCGAGCACGGCAAAGTGGTGGATTGGATCAAACCCTTCACTAAAGTCAAAAGCACCTCGTTCGATACCGGCCACGTCGATATTCGCTGGTTTGAAGATGGCACACTGAACGTCTCCGCCAACTGTATTGACCGCCACCTCGCCGAGCGCGGCGATGACATCGCCATCATCTGGGAAGGGGATGACCCGGCAGACGACAAAACGCTCACGTTTAACGAGTTGCACCAAGAGGTGTGCCGTTTCTCTAACGCACTGAAAGAGCAAGGCGTACACAAAGGCGATGTGGTCTGTCTGTACATGCCGATGGTACCGGAAGCGGCGATCGCCATGCTGGCCTGTACCCGCATTGGCGCGGTGCACACCGTCGTGTTTGGTGGCTTTTCACCGGAAGCGCTCTCTGGCCGTATTATTGACTCCGACGCCAAAGTGGTGATCACCGCCGATGAAGGTGTGCGCGGCGGTCGTGCGGTGCCTTTGAAGAAAAACGTCGATGAAGCGCTCACCAACCCAGAAGTGAAAACGATTGAAAAAGTCGTGGTGCTCAAACGCACAGGTGGCGACATTGATTGGCACGATCACCGCGATGTGTGGTGGCACAAAGCCACCGCCGCAGCCTCTGATCACTGCCCACCGGAAGAGATGAAAGCCGAAGACCCGCTGTTTATTCTCTACACCTCAGGCTCAACGGGCAAACCCAAAGGCGTGCTGCACACCACGGGTGGCTACCTAGTCTACGCCACCATGACGTTCAAATATGTGTTCGACTATCAACCGGGCGAAACCTTCTGGTGTACCGCCGATGTGGGGTGGATTACCGGTCACACCTATCTGATTTATGGCCCGCTCGCCAATGGCGCTAAAACCATTTTGTTTGAGGGTGTGCCGAACTATCCCAACACCAGTCGCATGAGTGAAGTGGTCGACAAGCACCAAGTCAACATTCTCTACACCGCGCCCACCGCGATTCGCGCCTTGATGGCGAAAGGCAATGAAGCCATCGAAGGCACCTCACGCGACAGCTTACGCATCATGGGCTCGGTCGGGGAACCCATCAACCCAGAAGCGTGGGAGTGGTACTACAAAACCATAGGTAATGAGCAATCTCCGATTGTCGATACCTGGTGGCAAACCGAAACCGGCGGCATTTTGATCACGCCGCTACCGGGCGCAACGGACCTCAAACCCGGCTCGGCGACCCGTCCTTTCTTTGGCGTTCAACCTGCGCTGGTCGATAACATGGGCAACGTAATTGAAGAACAAGCCGCTGAGGGTAACTTGGTGATCCTCGACTCTTGGCCAGGGCAGATGCGCACCGTGTATGGCGATCACGAGCGTTTTGAGCAAACCTATTTCTCCACCTTCAAAGGCATGTACTTTACCGGCGACGGCGCCCGTCGTGATGAAGATGGCTACTACTGGATCACCGGCCGTGTCGATGATGTGCTCAATGTCTCCGGTCACCGTATGGGTACCGCTGAAATTGAATCAGCGCTCGTTGCGCACGAGAAAATTGCCGAAGCAGCGATTGTTGGCATTCCGCACGATATTAAAGGCCAAGCCATCTACGCTTACGTGACGCTCATCGACGGCGAGTTCCCTTCTGCCGAGCTGCACAAAGAGGTCAAAGATTGGGTAAGAAAAGAGATAGGCCCAATTGCCACCCCAGATGTACTACACTGGACCGATTCGCTACCGAAAACCCGCTCGGGCAAAATCATGCGCCGCATTCTGCGCAAGATCGCCACCGGAGACACCAGCAACCTCGGCGACACCTCCACCTTGGCCGATCCAAGCGTGGTCGACAAGCTCATC
>NZ_JCBDGH010000091.1:0-2439 GCF_059833955.1 Vibrio sp. R15-SG3-ISO1A | reverse complement strand
ACCGGGTTCCGAGCAAGTAAAAGCGCAAGCCGAAGCTGAAGGGCTCGATGTCATCTTTAAAGAAGCTGGCTTTGAATGGCGCTTACCTGGTTGCTCTATGTGTCTAGCCATGAACAATGACCGCTTAGGGCCAGGAGAGCGTTGCGCCTCCACATCAAACCGAAATTTTGAAGGTCGACAAGGCCGTGGGGGTCGTACCCATCTAGTCAGCCCTGCCATGGCCGCCGCTGCCGCCATTGCTGGCCACTTTGTTGATATTCGTGAGTTAAACTAAGGAGACACCACATGTCAGGATTTAAACAACATACCGGCTTGGTTGTGCCTCTCGATGCAGCGAATGTCGACACTGATGCAATCATTCCTAAGCAGTTCCTACAAAAGGTGTCGCGCTTAGGGTTTGGCAAGCATCTCTTTCATGATTGGCGCTTTCTAGATGATGCCGGTGAACAGCCTAACCCAGATTTCGTCCTCAACGCTCCGCGTTATAAAGGGGCCTCAATCCTGCTCGCACGCGAGAACTTTGGTTGTGGTTCATCACGTGAACATGCTCCTTGGGCGTTAGCCGACTACGGTATCAAAGCCATGATCGCGCCGAGCTTTGCCGATATTTTTTACGGCAACTCGATCAACAACCAAATGGTCCCTGTGCGCTTAGCAGAACAAGAAGTCGACGAGATTTTTCAATTTGTTGAGGCCACTGAAGGCGCGGAAGTGGAAGTGGACTTAGAAGCGATGAAAGTGCGTGCTAACGGCAAAGAGTACAGTTTCGAGATCGATGAGTTCCGTCGTCACTGCTTGCTCAATGGACTCGACAACATCGGTTTGACCTTACAACACGAAGAGAAGATCGCCGCTTTTGAGGCGAATATCCCCGAGTTCTTGCGTTAATCTCGCACTCACCATAAAGCTGGCAACCTGCCAGCTTTTTTTTGACCACTCTGAAGATGAAATATATCAGGCACTCGGCGGGTCTCAATCATTATGTACGATTTGTCAGATCAGATTTGTAAAGGTATAAGATGAAAACATCGCTCGCTGCACTTCTTCTGCTCGTCCCTATCTCCGCGTTGGCTGCACCCGAATCAAAACTTTGGGCATATTGGAACACAAGCAACCCGGAACACGCAGATTCAATCTCTCATCAAGCATGGCAAGAGCTCCTTGATAAATATCTGGTTGTGCAAGGCGAAGACCATCTGTTGCGTTATGGCGCGTTTGAGCCTCAAGATACACTCAAACTCAATCGATATATCGAGTCATTGGAGACGCTCGACCCTCGTCAATTACGCCAGAACCAGCAATATGCCTATTGGGTAAACCTGTACAATGCCGTCACCGTTAAACTCATCATCGACCACTACCCCGTATCATCCATAACGAAACTCGGTGGGCTATTTAGCTTTGGCCCTTGGGATCAAGATGTCCTGACGATCAATGGCCAAGAGCTCACTCTCAACGATATCGAGCACCGCATTTTACGCCCAATCTGGCAGGATCCTCGTACTCACTACGCCGTCAATTGCGCCAGTCTTGGCTGTCCAAACTTGCAGGCTTCTGCGTTCACCGCAGAGAATACTGAAGCGCTGCTAGAACAAGCCGCAGAGGCATTTATCAATAGTCGTAAAGGAGCAGAGATACAAGGTGAGACACTCACGCTCTCCTCAATTTATGATTGGTTTGCCGCTGACTTTGGCGACAAAGAAGCGCTGTTTGATCACCTAACCCACTACCGCCCGGAACTGGCCGAGTTTTCAGGCAAAATACGCTACGATTACGATTGGCAACTGAACGAACGAAAAGAGTAGTCGAGAACAACAAGAGTAAAAACGAGAAACGCCCAGCTGATTAGCTGGGCGTTTGAGTGTTCAAGCCTGGCGATGTCCTACTCTCACGTGGGCGGTGCGGCGATCCGCAAACCACACTCTACGTTTTTAAGAGAATTACAACGAAAAACGCCCAGCTGAATTAGCTGGGCGTTTGAGTATTTAAGCCTGGCGATGTCCTACTCTCACATGGGGAAGCCCCACACTACCATCGGCGCTAATTCGTTTCACTTCTGAGTTCGGCATGGAATCAGGTGGGTCCAAATCGCTATGGTCGCCAAGCAAATTTTGTTGTCTACTCACCATGATGAGTGAGCCGAATAACTGGTGCTGATACCCAGACTCGAACTGGGGACCTCATCCTTACCAAGGATGCGCTCTACCACCTGAGCTATATCAGCACACAAAATCTTGTGTCGGTGGACTAAAAAAACCCGTCTAACAACGGGCTCTCTTTATTTTTAGATACCTTGTTCTAAAAATCAGAGGTCTTACCTTTGTCTTCACTTTATATAAAAAGTGAAAAGAAATTGGAAGCCTGGCGATGTCCTACTCTCACATGGGGAAGCCCCACACTACCATCGGCGCTAATTCGTTTCACTTCTGAGTTCGGCAT
>NZ_JCBDGH010000090.1:0-90558 GCF_059833955.1 Vibrio sp. R15-SG3-ISO1A | reverse complement strand
GACTCCAGAGCTTGATGAAGACGATCGTGTACAAGAGTTCGATCCTAGCCTTCAGCTCAATGTGACCAACTTGTAGTCAGGTTTAGTCGTCATAAAGAATAAGGGCCGCATCTGCGGCCCTTATTACGTTTAGGTAAAGACAAGTAGATGGCTATTTTGCCTTGGGTAAGTATGGCAACACTCGCGCAGTTTGGGTTGGGAGAGTCATCTTGCCACCCTCACCAATCTCACTTAACGCCACTTGCACTTTGCCATCCACAATCGCTTTCTCTGAGCCGTTGGAGAACTGAATCACACCATTGAGATCGTTGGGAAACTCCAACGTGACACCTTCGACATCTGGCGTGAACCAGCTAGCGAACATCCCTCCGAGATCGACAAGCATGGCATGCATTTGAGGAAGGAGTACCTCAACCTCTTGGTAAGAGACCTCTCCTTCCATGGGCTGTTTGGTCATGACGACCATAGAGAAATCACAGCGCTGATCTTGCGGGGTGCGCACGAAGACTAATGGATTCGCAGAACGCAGATTGTTATCGAGTGGTACCAAAAGCTCATGGTACTGAGAGGACTTGAGCTCTTCGTAGTGCTGCTCTTTTTCCATCCATGCTTTCTCAATCACGCAATTCCGTTTCGTATCGGCATTGAGAAAAAAGAAGCCGATTTTAACGTCTTCATGCCCCTCTTTGGCGTTTTGCTTCATGTGCGTGTAAAGCTTGGTGTAGGTAAACATGTATTCTTGCGCGGCGACGGGCGTGCACGCCATTGCAGCTGCAAACCCAAGTCCTAGGGCTAACTTTAATCGAGTCATTATCGTTACTTATTGTTTTGTCAGGTTATCTTCCCAGAAGTCCTGATTGTGCATGATCATCGTCTTGATGTCTTTGACATAGTCCTCACCGCGCTCAGAATAGCGCAGCAAGCCATTAGTTAAAGCGATAGCTGCTTCAGTGTCGGTAAGACTTTTATCTTTTACATGTCGTTGGTAACGGATCTCACGCAAGTCTTCATACGCGTGATTACGATTCACATTCATAAAATAGCCATGAATGGACTGCTGTACCGATTTAAACTTGGCAACTTCATGGCTCATATCATCGCCCCGCTTCAGCGGTACCACACCGCACCCTTCGGAGTAACACCATTGACCAAAGTAGTTGTTTGCCTTGCGGGCGAAACGCGACGTGCCCCAAGCTGACTCATTGGCGGCTTGAACCAACACCAGAGATTCCGGCAATACATCGACGCGATGCAACATAGTCTCAAGCCAAGCTTGATCAATGCCGCCTTCTGGAAGCTGGACGTTGTAACGTTCACCCAACTCAGAGGCGTATTGACGATCTTTGGCTGTTAACTGACCCTTTTGAAAACGACGTTGAATGATGTCTAAACGCGAACGCTCTTTTTTGACTCTCTGGTTTTCCAACTCGATACCCGGGCGTAGGTAGTCGAAGAACGCCTGTTTTTTCTCGGAGACATCATCAAAGCGAGTAAAATCTGGCGCTTTACCGACTTTCTTCGCTTGAGAATAGGAAACGCTCACCGCCTCTTTTTGATCCTGTTTCTCATACTGGTAGTAACTGCAACTGGCAACCAGAGCTGCGATCACTAAAACAAGTAGTTCCGTCTTACGCATTGAAAATTTGTGGGTCGTTGTCATCATCATTCTCATCTGTAGGTTGTTCTTTGGTGACAATTTTTAGCTTAATACCAAACATATTGCGGTACACGATGCCTTTGACGTGGAAGAAAAACGGCAGCACAAAAATGAGGCCGATTCCGTAGAACATCACACCGACGATAAACAGCACCGTTACGACGGAATACAAACCCACTAGTGGGAAAAACTTCTTATTAACGGCGCGCAGCGACAACAGCAGCGATTGCATGGGCGGTACACGCTTCTCACAGATAAGGAGCATAGAGTTGCTAAACGCCAGCGACAAATACATAGAAACAAAGGGCAGAATCATTCCGGCCACGCCTTGAAGGAGCAGGCTAAACAGTGTCGCCATAATAACTGGAATGGTATGTTGTAGCCCTTTGAGCATGTGGCGGGGCTTGGTTGAGAGTCCAGCCGCGTGACTCATCGCCATTAAGCTGATCCCGGCATAAATCGGTGCACTGATCACTTCGTAACTAAAGTTGGCGACCATAATCGCACTGAAAATACTGGGGTCGAACTCTGCGGTACCTAAAATCGCATCGAAGATGATAGAAGGATTACCCAGTTGCAATTTTAGAGCGATATAAAAAATCGCCAGTTGCAACGCAATCAAGGCGATGATCGCCGGAGAGAAAGAGATGAAATGTTTCATGGTGTGCTGGCCCGCTTCTTTGAGCACATCCACCACCTTCAGCTCGTAATTTCCGGATAAGGCGCGCTCGATACTGCCGCCAAGGTTGAAGTCTTTTTCAAACTCACTCTTCATTGGAATTCCATCACTGGTCTGCCTGCGGTGTTACGCTGGCACACTCACTTTTAGAGAAAAAATTAGCATCATTATACTGAAACATCTCGCACTCTAAAATCAGAACCGTCATTGTTGCCAGTTTTATCAACGATTTGATTGATATTTGAACTTTTTGTGTTTTAAAGTGGGTAACAGGTTGAACAAATCACGGGTCGTACTCTCGTCCACCCACGTTAGATAACGGGGACTAGTTTCGTTAACAAACATACAGGTCAGACTTCATAAAAATTTTTTCACTTGGAGGCTGATAAATTGCTTTGATTTCACGATTTTGGTGATTATGATTCGCGCCTCTAACTTCACGTTATTTTATGCGCTTTCTCATTAGGGAAATGAATCAATACCCATAGTGATGGCTAGGTACAACGCTATGGTTCTGTTTAAGTAGGAGAAATACAGACGTTGAACAGCAAAAATACAGCAGAACAACCGGTTATACGCTTAGCCGGCATCAGTAAAAGCTTCGATGGTAAAGAAATCATCGGTCACCTAAATCTCGATGTAAATCACGGTGAGTTTTTGACCATTTTAGGCCCTTCAGGCTGTGGTAAAACAACCGTATTACGTATGATTGCGGGCTTCGAGTCTGCAGATAACGGTGACATCATTCTTGATGGTCAAACTGTGACTCATGTTCCTGCTGAGCAGCGACACGTCAATACTGTTTTCCAGAGTTATGCCCTCTTCCCGCACATGACGGTGTTTGACAACGTCGCGTTTGGTTTGCGTATGCAAAAAGTGCCGAGCCAAGACATCGAACCCCGAGTTCTTGAAGCGCTGCGCATGGTGCGTCTAGAAGAGATGGCGCAACGCAAGCCTCACCAGCTTTCCGGTGGCCAGCAGCAGCGTATCGCCATTGCACGCGCGGTGGTCAACAAACCCAAGGTATTGCTGTTAGACGAATCGTTGTCAGCGCTGGACTACAAACTGCGCAAGCAGATGCAAATTGAGCTTAAGCAGCTTCAGCGCAAACTGGGCATCACCTTCCTCTTTGTCACCCATGACCAAGAGGAAGCGCTATCGATGTCAGACCGCATTATCGTGATGCGTGATGGCGTCATTGAGCAAGATGGCTCCCCACGTGAGATTTACGAAGAGCCGAAGAACCTATTCGTTGCGCGTTTTATCGGTGAAATTAACGTCTTTCATGCCACCATGATCGAGCGTTTGGACGACAAACGCGTGCGCGCCGAAATTGAAGGCGTCGATAGCGTTGTTTACTTCGAAGATGAAGCTCACGCCGGCGACAAACTACAAGTGATGCTACGCCCTGAAGACTTACGTATCGAAGAGATCAAAGAGTCCGAGCAGCGTGGCATCGTTGGTCACGTCACCGAGCGTACCTATAAAGGGATGACGCTCGACTCCGTGATAGAACTTGAATCAGGTATGCGCGTCATGGTCAGTGAATTCTTCAATGAAGATGACCCGGATGTTGATCACTCTCTCGGTCAAAAAGTTGCCATCACTTGGGTGGAGAGCTGGGAGGTGGTGCTCAATGAAAGCGTCGAAGTTTAATCTTCAAAATGCGATCATCACGCTGATTGTCGGCTGGTTAACACTATTTGTCCTGTTACCCAACCTGATGATCATTGGTACGAGTTTCCTTACGCGTGACGAAGCGAATCTCATCGATCTGACCTTTACTTTAGACAACTACGCGCGCCTATTCGACCCACTGTACGCCAAAGTACTGTGGCATTCGTTCTATATGGCTATCGTCGCCACCTTGATCTGCTTGGTGATTGGCTACCCTTTTGCCTACATCGTGGCAAAGATGCCGGCCAAGTGGCGCCCTATCATGCTGTTTTTGGTCATTGTTCCTTTTTGGACCAACTCGCTGATTCGGACTTACGGGCTAAAAATTGTCTTAGGTACTCAGGGGATTTTAAACAAATCATTGATGGCACTGGAACTTATCGATAAGCCACTACGCATTATGTACACCGAAAGCGCCGTGATGATTGGCCTTGTCTACATCTTGCTGCCGTTTATGATTCTGCCGTTGTATTCGGCGATTGAAAAATTGGACGATACCTACATTGAGGCGGCGAAAGATCTCGGTGCCAACAAACTGCAAATCTTCACGCGTGTTACCTTACCATTGACCATGCCTGGCATTATTGGTGGTTGCTTATTGGTTCTGCTGCCTGCGCTCGGCATGTTCTATATCTCCGATTTGCTCGGTGGTGCGAAGAACTTACTCATTGGTAATGTGATCAAAAGCCAAGTGCTCAATGCACGTGATTGGCCATTCGGCGCGGCAACCAGTATCGCATTGACCATTGCGATGGCGGTGATGTTGTACGCCTACTATCGGGCAGGAAAACTCTTGAATAAGAAAGTGGAGCTAAGCTGATGGGAAAAACAGTTAGATTTAGCTTTATGAGCGTGGTGTACGGCTTTTTGTACCTGCCTATCATCGTGCTGATCGTTAACTCATTCAATGCCAATAAATTCGGCATGAAGTGGGATGGTTTTACCACCAAGTGGTACGAAACCTTGGTCAACAATGACAGCCTAATGCAAGCTGCGTGGCACTCGATCAACGTGGCGGTATTTTCCGCTACTGCCGCCACCGTGATTGGTAGCCTAACTGCGGTGGCGCTATTTCGCTATAACTTCAAAGGCAAAAACGCGGTGAATGGCATGCTGTTTGTTGTCATGATGTCACCGGATATCGTGATGGCGATTTCGCTGCTTGCCCTATTCTTGGTGCTAGGCGCGCAACTGGGCTTTTTCACTTTGTTGATCGCCCACATTACCTTCTGTCTGCCTTTTGTGGTTGTGACGGTATACAGCCGCTTAAACGGGTTTGATGTAAAAATGCTTGAGGCAGCAAAAGATCTGGGCGCGAGTGAGTGGACGATTTTAAGCAAAATCATCTTACCCTTGGCGAAGCCAGCGGTCGCTGCCGGTTGGCTGCTGAGCTTCACGCTATCACTGGACGATGTGATCATCAGTTCCTTTGTCACAGGGCCGACTTATGAAATTCTACCATTGAAGATCTATTCAATGGTGAAGGTGGGCATTTCACCAGAGGTGAATGCTCTTGCAACCGTCATGTTGGTGGTGTCGTTGACACTGGTTATCCTCTCGCAACTGATTGCTCGCGAGAAGGTGGACTGATACCCATGACTTTGTACGGGACGGCACTCACCGTCCTGTTTTTATCGATAATGGCCAGTGTTGCTGGCCTGTACGTTTGGTTTGGAGCTAACGTCAATGAAAAAATGGGCAACTTTAATTACGGCAGGTGTATGCATGTTCTCTCTCTTCTCAGCGCAAACGCGTGCAGAAGACAAAGAATTAGTGTTTATGAACTGGGGGCCGTACATTAACAGCAGTTTGCTTGAGCAGTTCACCAGTGAAACTGGCATTAAAGTGATTTACTCGACGTATGAGTCAAATGAAACACTCTATGCCAAGCTAAAAACGCACAACCAAGGCTACGATTTAGTCGTCCCTTCGACTTACTTCGTCGCTAAAATGCGTGACGAAGGTATGTTGCAGAAAATTGATAAGAGCAAGCTGTCAAACTTTGCCAACTTGGACAAAAACTACCTCAACAAACCTTATGATCTAAACAACGAATACTCGATTCCCCACGTGGTAGCGATCACAGGTCTCGCCGTAAACGAAGACATGTACGATGCCAACGACTTTACCAGCTGGGCAGACCTATGGAACCCGGATTTGCAAGGTCAAGTCATGTTGATGGATGACACGCGTGAGGTGTTCCATATCGCTTTACGTAAACTGGGTTACTCAGGCAATACCACTGACCCAGAGCAAATCGACCAAGCGTACGCTGAGCTGCAAAAGCTCATGCCAAACGTCTTAGTCTTTAACTCAGACAACCCAGCAGCGCCTTACTTATCGGGCGAAGTGGGTGTCGGCATGTTGTGGAATGGCAGTGCTGCCGCCGCGCAAAACGAAGGTCTCAACCTTAAACTGGTCTTTCCAAAAGAAGGAGGCATTGGTTGGGTCGATAACTTTGCTATCTCTTCCGGAGCGAAAAACGTAGAAGCCGCGCATAAGATGATCGATTTCTTACTACGCCCTGAAATCGCTGAACAAATCTCGCGTGATACCGGTTACTTGACCGCTGTAGCGGAGTCTAATGCCAAGTTTAAAGATGTAGCGCCGCTCTTCCCATCGCAAGAGGATCTTGACCGAGTGGAATGGCAAGATGCGGTTGGTGACATGACGGTTAAGTACGAAGATTACTTTATGAAGTTGAAAGCGGGTCAATAACCGTTTAACAGACGAAAAAGAACAAAATAGGTAGCGGATGCTGCCTATTTTTTTGTTTGGCTGATATACTTTTCGCGTATGGTTTATCTTGTCGATAAATATTATTACTCACTGCACTATCAATAAGATACGTCAGGAACGATGGATCTTGATGGCGCACCAAAAAACGGAAATACAATGAAAAGTAAATTCTATGCAAGCGCCTTGTGCGCAGCGACACTTATCGCTTCCCCTGCTATGGCTGCTGATCAAGAACTCTATTTCTACAACTGGTCGGAATACATTCCGTCTGAAGTTCTTGAAGACTTTACAAAAGAAACTGGGATCAAAGTGATCTACTCAACCTACGAGTCTAACGAAAGCATGTACGCCAAGTTAAAGACTCAAGGCTCAGGTTATGACCTGGTAGTACCGTCTACCTATTTTGTGTCGAAGATGCGTAAGGAAGGCATGCTTCAACAAATCGATAAAACACAGTTGTCGCACTTTTCCGATCTCGACAGTAATTTCTTGAACAAACCTTTTGACCCAAGCAACAATTACTCGATTCCCTACATTTGGGGCGCGACGGGGATTGGCATCAACTCTGATATGCTAGACCGCTCAACCGTCACCAAGTGGGACGACTTTTGGGATACCAAGTGGGAAGGCCAACTCATGCTGATGGACGATTCGCGTGAGGTATTCCACATCGCCTTAACCAAACTCGGTTACTCACCCAACACCACCAATCCTGACGAAATTGAAGCGGCGTATCAAGAGCTGAAGAAACTGATGCCTAATGTGTTGGTGTTTAACTCTGACTTCCCTGCTAACCCCTACCTTGCCGGTGAAGTGTCGCTGGGTATGCTCTGGAATGGGTCTGCCTACATGGCTCGTCAAGAAGGCGCATCCATCGACATCATTTGGCCCGAGAAAGGCGCGATTTTTTGGATGGACAGCTTAGCGATTCCAGCAGAAGCGAAAAACATCGAAGCCGCGCACAAGATGATCGATTTCCTACTGCGTCCTGAGAACGCAGCGAAAATCGCCGTTGAAATCGGCTACCCGACCCCCGTTGCCACCGCGCACGACTTGCTACCCGAAGATTTTGCCAACGATCCAAGCATCTTCCCACCACAAGAGGTTATGGAAAGCGGCACATGGCAAGATGAGGTGGGTGAAGCCAGCGTGCTTTACGATGAGTACTTCCAAAAACTCAAAGTGAACAACTAGTCCACGAATGACTCACTCGTATCGATAACCCATTATCGATAAGAGTATCAAAGTAAAACGGCCACGCAATGTGGCCGTTGTTGTATGTACTGCTCACTTTAATCGTTAACAGTCTTTCAGCTCATGTCGCACCAGTTATGCATGTTTGCGTGATGGTGTCTGTAGCGACAAAATTTCATCCACGAGTTTCGGCACCTCAATACTTGCTTTACCGTAGCGTTTTTCTTCAAACTCACTCTCGATAGCGCTTGGCTCAAGATTGATTTCAATCGAATGGGCACCGTGCATTCTTGCATCATGAACAAATCCTGCGGCGGGATACACCACACCGGAAGTGCCAATGGATATAAATAGATCCGACTTTTCCAACGCTTCATAGATGTCACCCATGCGCAGCGGCATTTCGCCAAACCACACAACGTGGGGGCGCATCTGTGACGGGATTTGACAGCAATGACATAAATCACCGGTGTGAATCGGCCCCTGTTCATCGACTACTTGATTGGAGACGCTGCAACGCGCTTTCAGTAGCTCGCCATGCATATGAATGACATTGGTACTGCCACCGCGCTCATGTAAGTTATCGATATTTTGCGTGATGATGGTGACACTGCCTTCCAACTCCTGCTCTAGCCTACCTAGTGCGAGATGGGCGGCGTTAGGTTTAATCGAGTCATCTTGGAGTTTGAGACGGCGCTGATTGTAAAACTCTTGCACTAAGTCTGGGTTGCGCGCGAATCCTTCTGGTGTTGCGACATCTTCAATACGGTGGTTTTCCCAAAGGCCATCTTGAGCGCGAAAGGTCTTAATACCAGATTCAGCGGAGATACCTGCGCCAGTCAATACAACGACGTTGCGGTACGGAAACTTCATAGGTCTTCCTTTATTGGTTTTCTTCCTTTGCTGTTAGCTTAGCACTTCATCAATAACAACAATAGGAATAAGGATTAGACCATAGTCGAAGCGTTTTAAACGAGGTGTGGTTTCTGTGATGGATGATCAAAAACGGGGCGCCTAATCGCGCCCCGAGTTCGTTGGATACTGCGCTTTGATCAGTCTTCGTTGGTCGAAGAGATCTTGTGAATCGCCAAATCGGCGCCATTGAACTCATCTTCCTCGGACAAGCGTAATCCGGTCACACTATTGATGATGCCGTAGACAAGCATGGCGCCTACGACCGCAATCACGATACCAGCAATGGTGCCAAGCACTTGAACCGTCAAGCTCACGCCGCCTAAACCACCGAGTGCGCTTTGGCCAAAGATTCCAGCCGCAATACCACCCCACGCGCCACAAACGCCGTGCAGAGGCCACACGCCGAGTACATCATCTATCTTGGTTTTGTTTTGTAGATAGGTAAAGAGGTAAACGAACAACGCGCCAGCCACCGCACCAGTGACAAGCGCGCCAATCGGATGCATCAGATCGGAACCGGCACACACCGCAACCAAACCGGCAAGCGGTCCATTGTGGATAAAACCAGGGTCATTTTTACCCGCAATTAAGGCCGCCACAATCCCCCCGACCATGGCCATCAGTGAGTTCATCGCCACTAGGCCGCTGATGCCTTCCAGCGTTTGCGCAGACATCACGTTAAAACCAAACCAGCCGACACATAGAATCCATGCACCGAGTGCCAAAAATGGGATATTTGAAGGCGCGAAGTTGGTGTGCTTACCTGCGCGAATACGGCCATTACGCATACCTAGAAACAGCACGGCAACCAAGGCTATCCAACCGCCCACGCCATGAACAACGACAGAGCCTGCAAAGTCATGGAAGCCATAACCAAATTGATTTTCAAACCAAGCTTGGACGCCGTAGTTGCCGTTCCAAACCATACCTTCAAAGATTGGGTAGACCAGACCGACGGTAAAAAACGTCGCAATCAGTACCGGATAGAATCGTGCACGCTCAGCAATACCGCCTGAGACAATCGCTGGTATCGCCGCCGCAAAGGTGAGAAGGAAGAAGAACTTCACCAGTTCATAGCCATTGCCTTGCGATAGGGTTTGCGCATCGGCAAAGAAGTTCGCGCCATAGGCAAGCCAGTAACCAAAGAAAAAGTAAGCGAGGGCTGAAATACCGAAATCAGCGAGGATCTTGACCAGTGCATTGACTTGGTTTTTGTGGCGCACCGTCCCGACTTCGAGAAAAGCAAAGCCCGCGTGCATTAAAAACACCATGATTGCACCAAGCAGCAAAAAAAGGGTATCTGAACTCTGTGTCAGGGTTTGAACGGCTCCGTGTACCTGACTTACATCTAGGCTCATTATTGTCTGTCTCCATGTAGCGCACTTTTTATGTGCGTCGGTTGTTTTCTATTCACCAAATTAGTGAAAAATGAGTCAGGAAAGCCAGTAAACAATATCTGTGCCAGTATTGAGCAATATGTCAGAGTAAAAATAAGGCATTGATTTTATGTGGATAATAATTCTAAAGCTTGAAGGGAGAGCGACTAAAAGTGAGAGAGATTTAAACCAATGGCACCAACTTGGTGATAACGCACCAATTTAATGCATCCACCAAATCAATAAAGCGCCCCATATTGGAGCGCTATCAATATATGTGAATGCCACGTTACCGTTAGAGGTTGGGCCCTTTGGAGAAGTGAAACGGTTGATTCTGGCGAAGCAATCGCATGCCCTGTGCCATACGCACAAACCAGACTGCAATGGCCACTAAGCCCAAAGCAAAACCGATGTATGGAATCGCATGAGCCATCGAATCTATCCACTGGCTTTTATACCAGTAGTCGTTCACCCCTTTAAGCAAGCCATTGGATGTCGCGACGGTGATGATCAAGACCACAAAATAGGTCAAATTAAGGAAAAACGTTCTGATCAATCCATAGTAGTGTGAATCCACCACCTGTCCATCTTCACCTTTATCGAGTCGATAACCCGCGTACACGATGGCGATCACCCCTGAAATCAAACAGGTAAAGGGAGTGAAGCAACTCAGGATATAGGCGACCCAAATTCCTTTATGCGTTTGGTTCATGCTTATCTCCTTTGTTACCATCGGGCGTTTTTTCCATGACTTCCTCGTACCACAAATCATGGTGCTCTTTCGCCCAAGTTTCGTCGACTTCACCCGTGACCATGCCCTCTAGTGCGCCCTCCATACCAAACAGACCGATATAGATGTGGAAGACAAAACCACAAATCAAAATCAGCGCCGCTAAGCCGTGCACGAGATTAGAAAGCTCCATATCGCGGCGAGTTTGACCGAATATTGGAAAATCCAACACCAACCCGCTAAACGCAACCACGGTGCCCACCACGATCAAGAGCCAAAACAGCGCTTTCTCCCCCGCATTTGAAAACTCTGCGGACGGATGGCTACCTTTGTGTTTGCCCACCATGCCACCCAGCTTGAAGAACCAAACCAGATCCACCTTTTTAAACACCGACTTTCGCCACCACTTAACGAGGATGCACAGCAGCAAGAGGTAAAAAATAGGGCCAATGTAGTTGTGATACTGCTTGGCGGTGATGATCACCCAGCCCCATAGCTCACTTGGAATATACGGCTTAAGAAAGTGTTTGCCGTAAACCAACATCAAGCCACTAAACGCCAATGTCAAAAAGGTAAAAGCCATACTCCAGTGCAGTGCACGGTCTAGGCGTGACCAGCGTTTGACTTTTCTGCCTGTACGCGGCGCACTCAACTTAATTGGCCCCATCACTAAGTAGACCAAGGTCACCATCGCAATACTGCCAAATATCGCCACTGCGCCTGCGGGCGACATCCACTTTTCTTTGAGGATGTACCAGGTTTGCCCTGGGGCACTGATCAGAACGCCATGCTCAGGAAACTGCGAGGTTGTATACCCCGCCTCGCCTTCGCGCACCTGGCGCCAATAATCGGCGCCGGCTAGTTGGGTCATCTCACTTTGTGCCACGTTTGGCTCTTGCTCCGCGTGCACGGGCAGAGATACGGCCCACCACGCCGCCATTACTGACAGCATGGTGACCCAAACACGTTTAAAAATAGAACTCATTCTACTCTCCGTGCTCAGCTCTTAGTGGCATCAAAGGCGAGATCATGACCATCGGTCCAACCAGCCCCTTTTGCCCCCCGTTCAACCACACGTTGGCGGAAAATGTCAGATACTTTCTCTGCATCGCCCGCCAGCAGTGCTTTGGTTGAACACAATGACGCACACATCGGCAACTTGCCTTCCGCAATGCGGTTAGCCCCGTACTTTTGACGCTCTTCTAGCGAGCCAGGCTCGGTTTCCGGTCCGCCTGCGCAGAAGGTACATTTGTCCATTTTGCCACGTTCACCAAACGCTTCCTGTTTTGGAAACTGCGGTGCACCAAATGGGCAAGCAAACAAACAGTAGCCGCAGCCAATGCAGAGATCTTTGTTGTGCAGCACGATGCCATCTTCAGTGTGTTCAAAACAATCGGCGGGACACACTGCCATACATGGTGCATCGGTACAGTGCATGCACGCCACCGAAATCGAGTTTTCACCCGGTTCACCATCATTGAGGGTCACAACGCGGCGGCGCTGTATGCCCCACTCTAATGCGTCATCGTTTTCGTTTTTACATGCCGTGACACAGCCGTTACATTCGATGCAGCGTTTGGTGTCACATAGGAATTTCATTCTAGCCATGGGGTAACTCCTTACGCTTTGCGAATGTTACAGAGGGTGACTTTGGTTTCCTGCATCTGCGTCACAGGGTCATAACCGTAGGTCGTGGCAATGTTGGCAGACTCACCAATCACATAAGGATCAGAGCCTTCAGGGTAACGACTGCGCAGATCTTCGCCTTGGAATTTGCCGCCAAAGTGGAAAGGAATGAACGCCATACCCGGGCGAACTCGGCGCGTTACCATAGCTTTAACATTGATTCGCCCTTTCTCAGCCCCTTCAACCCAAACCATATCCCCATCTTTAAAGCCGAGATCGTTGGCATCTTTCGGGTTCACCTCAACAAACATCTCTTGTTGCAGCTCTGCCAACCAAGGGTTTGAGCGCGTTTCATCACCGCCACCTTCGTACTCGACCAAGCGACCGGAGGTCAAAATAATCGGGTACTCACTGGATTTATCTTGGTCTTGAATGGATTTGTAGAGCGTCGGTAATCGGTAAATCGATTCACTGTCGTCCCAAGTTGGGTAATCGGCAACAAGATCACGACGAGGTGTATAAAGTGGCTCACGATGAAGCGGCACGCGATCTGGGAAGGTCCAGACAATCGCTCGTGCTTTCGCATTACCAAATGGAATACAGCCGTGGGCGATGGCCACACGATGAATGCCGCCAGAGAGATCGGTTTTCCAGTTTTTGCCCTCTGCGGCAGCTTTCTCAGCTTCCGTGAGATCGTCCCACCAACCGAGCGATTTCAGCAACTTGTCACTGAACTCAGGGTAACCATCTTGGATCTCAGAACCTTTCGAATAGCTGTCTTCTGCCAATAGGTTTTTGCCCTCAAATTCAACCCCGTAACGGGCGCGGAAGTTACCGCCACCTTGTGCTACTGGCTTGGAGGTATCGTATAGGATGTGCGTGCCTGGGTGCTTCATCTCTGGCGTTCCCCAACATGGCCAAGGCAGTCCATAGGTTTCACCGTGGATCGGGCCGCCTTCTGCTTCCAATGTGGTTTTGTGGAAGGTGTGCCAGTTTTGTTGGTGCGCCTTCAATCGCTCAGGGCTTTGTCCTGTGTATCCAATGGTCCACATCCCTTTGTTGAATTCACGCGTGATGTCTTCAATCACAGGCTGATTGTTTTCGACCCGAATGTGTTTAAACAGTTGATCGGCAATACCCAGTTTCTGACTCAATAAATAGATGATTTCATGATCCGGTTTGGATTCAAACAAGGGCTCAACCACTTTATCGCGCCACTGAATCGAGCGGTTTGACGCAGTAACGCTGCCATAGGTCTCAAATTGCGTTGTGGCAGGCAGCAGATAGACGCCATCGGTGCGATCGTTCATCACGGCTGCGACGGTTGGGTATGGATCGACAATCACCATCATGTCGAGCTTTTTCATCGCCTGACGCATCTCAACGCCACGGGTTTGCGAGTTGACCGCGTGCCCCCAATAGAACATGGCGCGGATGTTGTCGTTTTGCTCGATGTTCTCTTTGTTTTCCAGTACACCATCAATCCAGCGTGATACTGGGATACCCATGTTGTTCATCGGTTTCTGACCGCGATACTCGTTTTGATCGAAGCGATTCTTCACCCAGTCAAAATCCAAATCCCATACGCGCGCCCAATGTTGCCATGCTCCATCAGCGAGACCGTAATACCCGGGAAGAGTGTGCGACAGCACGCCAAGGTCCGTCGCACCTTGCACGTTATCGTGGCCGCGGAAAATGTTAGCGCCGCCGCCCGACTTACCCATATTACCCAGTGCCAGCTCTAATACACAGTAAGCACGAGTGTTGTTGTTACCTGTGGTGTGTTGAGTTCCGCCCATACACCAAACCACGCAGCCAGGTCGATTTTCAGAGAGCAGTTTCGCCGTCTGATAAACATCCGCTTCACTGACTCCCGTCACACGTTCGACTTCGGCTGGCGTCCATTTGGCGACTTCCTGACGGATTTCGTCCATACCAAACACGCGTTGACGAATGAACTCTTTATCTTCCCACTGATTAGCGAACACGTGCCATAAGATGCCCCAAATAAAAGCAACGTCCGAGCCCGGTCGCAGAGAAACGTAGTGATCCGACTTCGCCGCAGTGCGCGTTCTACGCGGATCCGCGACAACAATCTTACAGTTGTTCTTCTCTTTAGCGATCAGGATATGCTGCATCGCCACAGGATGCGCTTCCGCCGGGTTAGAGCCGATAAACAGCATCGACTTACAGTTGTGCATATCATTGAACGAGTTGGTCATCGCGCCGTAGCCCCAAGTATTGGCTACACCGGCGACTGTCGTTGAGTGACAAATACGCGCTTGGTGGTCGACGTTGTTGGTTCCCCACAACGACGCCATTTTACGGAACATATAGGCTTGTTCGTTATTGTGCTTGGCACTGCCAAGGAAATAGACCGAATCTGGACCCGACTGCTCTCTAATAGACAAGCACTGATCACCAATTTCGTTGATCGCTTGCTCCCATGACAACTTCTTCCATTTGCCATTTTCAAGCTTCATTGGGTACTTTAATCGGCGCTCACCATGACCGTGCTCTCGCAGCGCTGCCCCTTTTGCGCAGTGACCGCCGGCGTTAAACGGGTGATCGAACGCAGGCTCTTGCCCTGTCCATACGCCGTTTTGCACTTCGGCGTAAATACCGCAACCCACAGAGCAGTGCGAACAAATCGTGCGTTTTACTTCAGTTTTCGCCTCAGGATCAACCGCTTTCGCTTCGGCTTTTTTCATCATTCCCGGGGTGAAGAGACACGCGCCCGCCACTGCACCACCTGCGGCGAGCGAGCTATTTTTCATAAAGGCGCGGCGAGAAATACCCAGCGGATTATTTTGCTGGCTGACCGTATCGGAGCGTTTGGTTAGTTTCATCGTCTTCACTCCTATAGCGTGTCGTAGTAATCGCGCACGTGCTGCGTTTCACGATAGCCAGCTTTGGTTGGCTCGCTCGCTGTAACACCGCTCTCTTTTGCTTCTACGGCTTGACTGGTTCCGGCGACAACCGCACCAACAACGGCGGCACTGGCCACGCCTTTGAGCAGGTCGCGGCGTCCATTATCCACTTCACTTTTGTTTTTCATTTTGCTTCCTTACCTTATTGGTATTGAGAGAGTCACTCTGTTGTCGTGCCCTCTCTTATTCCTGAGTTCAGACCAAATCTCTATAGAGAACTCGGTCCATACTCGGTGGCATCTTTAACTTCAATTCGTGTACTGGTGTGATGATCTGGCGAGCGCGTAAAACGCACCTGCTCGACAGTGAGAAAAGCGCTTATCAATTGAGCAACACTTCGATAGAACTGGGCGTGCTTTGCTTCATTCAGTTGCTCGGTAAACAGATGAAACCAAGGCGCAATGTGGTCGTTAAAAAACTCTTGCTGCGTCACTTCGTCATGCGGAACCAGCATCGCCATGACTTCACACAATGCTGCGAGGTGGTCCTCGGGCTCTTTAACATGGCTGTCGCGTTCGAATCCGAGTCTAGCTAGCGTCTGACGCAGCTCTGCCAACGGTTTCTCCATCAATGAGCCCGTCAGGTGCCAGGAGGCAAACGGCACCACTTCGCCTCGGCCAATACCGATAAAAAGCTCAAAGAACTCATCTTCAAGTTGGCTTGGCTCAACGTGCTTTGCTGCGCTGTTGAGTGATTGCCACGCCTTAACCATGTCGTTGTTCGCAGGCTCGGTCTCTAACTCTCGCAAAAAGTTCAACATTGGCTCGTTGGGGCACTGGCGCAGCAAGGTTGCAATCAATAGATACACTTCTGAGCGCGGGGATGGATGAGGGTCCATTGTCGTCTCCATTTGAAATCCTAATAGTTGAGCTGTTGCATCGGATCGTTCGCCATCGACTCAAACATATCGACGACACGACAATCTTCACACATGGCAATACGATTGATTGCTGCTTGATCGGTGAAATGCGAGTGACCCTGTAACTTTGATTGCAGCATGTCTATCATAGATTGAGGAGCAAACGGCTTTTCACAGCGCAGACACTTGGCCGCCGGTTCTTGGTGAATGATTTTGGCGCTCTCTCTCTCTTGCTGATTCCAGTTCATGCGCGCTTCTAACTCAATCGCGCCCTCTGGACACGCTTTTTCACACAAGCCGCACTGCACACAATCTTGCTCGACAAACTGCAAAGAGGGTGATTGACCGTCGGTATGTAAGGCGCGCGTCGGACACACCGCCACGCAGCTCATGCAAGAGGTACACTTAGTGCTGTCACACTTCACTTGACCATAAGGCGCATGAGCAGGAACATCAGCGATGACCTGGCTTGGTGGGTAGTGCTGCGCGAGGGCATCTAAACAACTAAACAGACGCTCACGTTTGTTGCCGCTGACCTCACCCAGAGAGATGCTTAACGGCTCGGTGATCAACCTTGGAGTCGTGCTGCGCAGTGACTCGATATAGAGCAGCTCGATACGCGAGGTCTCAATCCCTAGCTGCGCAAGAAAGCGTTGCGCAGTGTCAATCTCGCTATTGAGTACGCGCAATATGGTTTGCGGCATGTACTGACTGACGGCAAACAACACTTGGCAAGCGCCGTTGCTCAATGCCGCAAACCACGTATCGATACCGACGCTGGCGATCTCTTCCAACTCGACGGGAATAACATTGTCGGGTAGCTGCTTAAGCGCCATGACGTTGTAACTTTCATGGCGTTCACTGCAAAATAGAAGGACGGGCGCTTGGCCGTTGTGCTTTCGGTAGTTGGCCAATAGACGCTCAACAAACGTCTGCGTTTGTGTTGGGTTAGGTAGCGCGTAATGAATGGCTTCCGTCGGGCAGCTGGTTGCACAGGTGCCAACCCCTTGGCAGAGAAACGGATTAATCTCTATCTTATGCCCTGTCTTCTCACTCCCTTGGCTGGAAAGTGCGCCTGCAGGGCAGGCATCGACACAGCGCTCACACCCTTTGACACCTCGTGAGCTGTGCGCGCACAAGTCAGTATCGAGACGAAAATATTTAGGCTTATCAAAGGTGCCTTTTAAGGTCGGGATCTCTTCAAGCGCTTGAGTCAGTTTGGGGTAACCTCGGCCTACAGGGTAATAACCCGGCACTGGCACTTCTTCGCTCATGCAACTGCTTAAGCAAAGATCAAGCACAATATCGAATTGACTGCGGCCCAGTGTTGCAGCAGCGAGATTGCTTTCGCCGCCTTTACTCTCGATCATCACCTCAAATGCGCCGAGAAACCCACTCACTCGCACGCTGCGAGCAAAGTAAAGGGATGGATGCGTGCCCGCTTCTCCGTCGGTAGAGAGCAAAGTGACGCTGCCCATCATGGTTAACTGCTCGGCAGCGCTCTCTATAATGGCGGTTGGGCCAATGATCAGCGTATCGCCTTGGCTTTCGTAACTGACGGTGGGTGGGATGAGATTGGCTAGCTCAACCGTGCTTTGAATGGCGGCGGCGCGTGCTAGGCCATTGATTGACTGACTTTGTTCGAGCAGTTGCGGTAAGCTAAGTTCACTAGGCAGGTGTTGACCTCCCCCACCTTGCGCCGGGTGACTGCTCACGTGTGTGTGATCATGCATTGCTGCGTTCCAGTGTTTTATTATCGTTTTATTTTGATGGAACAGAGCAAAGCAAATGCCATACCAAAAAATAATTTCAAATTAATCAGTAAATTAGCGCTAGTTTTTAAACGGGTAGTGCTGATTAGCTAAAGACCATAAAAAGGTGAGACAATTTGTCTCACCTTTTCTTTATCTCTTGGTCAAAATGTCCCTTATTACAATGTGGGATCTTTTGTCCCACTCACATTAACGGGATCTGCGGTCTCTGGGAGCTCTTCATCCGAATGCGTGTCAAGATCAGAGCATGACGTGTCTGCTTGCGACGGTTCTTCTATCGGGTCGCTGGTGGATGCCTTATCTTGTTCACCCATCCAGTCACGCAATTGACTCACCACATCGCTGGATAAGCTCTTGACCGCCTTAAAGTTATGATCGTAATCATTGAGATTATCGACTTCACTAAAGGCGCCGGATTGAAACAGTTGTCTTAGCGCGAGCTTTTTTATGCTCTGCTCTGCATCTGATGACAATAGTGCGGCGATGTCGCCTGAGGACTCATCGAGAGAATGATGTGACGAACTACCCGGCGCTGACGTATCTTGCTTCGCCTCAACACCACTGGTCGACGGCTGTGCTCCGCTATCGTCCGAATCTTGCGCCTCTGAATCGGACGGTAAGACAGGTTGAGCCTCCTCTCTCACGTCCTCGAGTTTGCGCTGGGACCAACGCTGTAAAAAATTACTTGCCACTGGCGCGCCCTGCTCCTTTGCGTTTCTTACGTCTCACTTCGAGTAGCTCGCCGTGTCGGCCGATAAACGCTTCCATCCACGCCTGGACGGGCAGTGGCATGGCGTTGGAAAGCACTAGGTAATCGCCATCCATGTATTGCCCCGCAACACTTTGTGAAGCAGTGATCATTACAATTTTTGGCGTTTCATCGCTTTCCATAACATCCAATATTAAGAATAACTTGGGTTGCTGAGCGCTTAAGTTAAATCGATAGTCCGTGCGCTCATCTTTAAATAAGCGCAACGTGCTAACAAATGGCTCTCCGGAGGCGGGGCTGAGCTCAAACTCCTTGAGTTGCCATTGAGTGGTTGACCAAATCCCAGTTGAAATTTCATGCGACACCAATCGGCTCGCGATGGGCCAGCTATCCTCGGTTTTAATTCGATGTATTGAGTTTGACATGGTTCACCAGCGTATCATTGTTATCAGCCCATTCGAGAAAACGAATGGCGCTCGTATTATCTATTCGCCTGACAAGACGTGTTTCCTAGCCACTATTGATTCCTTAAAGGACGCGTCTTAAAGAACGAACAGTAAAATAACGCGTTGCAAATATCGTACCTAGCGTTGATGTGTGCGCCAAGAGACACGATGCCTCAGTCGCTCTAATAACATAGACAACAGAGTGCACATTAATCGTACTTAATGAGGCTGAGTATTCAAAATATTGATCTCACTAGAGTTTGGGAACGCAAATTGCTATATGTTTGTCTCAACAACAATACAAACCCATGCGAAAGGCAGTGTCGACGTGAAACCCAACATCATTAAAACCCAACCCAACCCTCAGCAAACGATTGAAGTCGACGTCTATGACGAGTATGGAGAGAAACTCGTTAAGCAGATCGCCTGTGAGCGTCCGTTGACTGTGATGCTCAATTGGAAAGAAGTGGTCACTCTGATGACACTCGGTTCAAGACCTGAATCGTTAGTATTGGGCTATCTGAAAAACCAGAGTTTCCTCACTGACCCGGACGCGATTGAGTCAGTCATCATCGATTGGGAAACGCACACCGCCGCGGTGGTAACCAAAGAGGATATTGAACACGTTGAAGGTGCGCTAAAGAAAAAGACGGTCACGTCGGGCTGCGGTCAAGGCACCATGTATGGCAATGTCATGAAGCAACTGGAGGGGTATCAAGTCCCGCAAATCTCGATCAAGCAAAGCGCTATCTACCAAGCCCTAGAAGCGCTCACCCATTTCAATGATACCTACAAAAAAGCCGGCGCGGTGCATGGTTGCGCGGTTTGTCAGGGCGATCAGGTGCTCTCTTTTGTCGAAGATGTAGGCAGGCACAATGCGGTAGACACATTGGCGGGAGAGATGTGGATCAATCAAGAGTCCGGCGAGGATAAAATCTTCTATACCACGGGTCGCTTGACGTCTGAGATGGTGATTAAAGTCGCTCAAATGGGCATTCCTGTGCTGCTCTCGCGCTCTGGCGTCACACAAATGGGGTTAGAGCTTGCTGAGCAGTTTGGCATTACTACCATTGCGCGCGCCAAAGGGCTGCGTTTTCAGGTCTTTACCGGCGCGCAAAAAATGGTGTTTGATGTCAAAGGGGAAACGAGCAGCGGGACGCGTTAAGACTCTAAATCTTCTAAGCAACATCAATCAACGCGACCCACAAAAACGGCCGCCTCAGGATGCTTTCTATCGAAAGAGTACCTGAAGCGGCCGTTATCATTCATCTAGGATGGCATTGATGATTTCATCCTAGGGATCGTTCATTAGCCATCGATGCCTTTGGCTTTCAAGAACTCAGCGTAACTGCCTTTGAAGTCAGTGATCTTACCGTCTTTGAGTTCGATGATTCGTGTCGCCAAAGAGTCAACAAAGACGCGGTCGTGCGAGACGAAGAACAAGGTGCCCTTGTACTGTTCTAGCGCATTGTTGAGTGACTCGATCGATTCCATATCCATGTGGTTGGTAGGCTCATCCATCAACAACATGTTGGGTTTGTGCATCATCAATTTACCCAACAACATGCGGCCTTGTTCACCACCAGAAAGCACTTTGACGGACTTTTTGATGTCATCTTGTGAAAACAACATACGGCCTAAGAAGCTGCGAATCACTTGCTCGTCGTCACCCTCTTGTCGCCATTGACCCATCCACTCCATCAAGTTCATGTCTTCTTCAAAGTCATGCGCATGATCTTGGGCGTAGTAACCAAGGTTTGAGTTTTCAGACCACTTATAAGTCCCCGATTTTGGCTCAAGGACGCCAGCAAGCGTGTTGAGCAAAGTGGTTTTACCCACACCGTTTTCACCGATAATCGCGACGCGTTCGCCCACTTCAAAAATCGCATTGAAGTTTTCAAACAGCATGGATTCAAAACCTTGACTAAGGTTTTCCACTTCCAATGCATTTCGGAACAGCTCTTTTGATTGCTCGAAACGGATGAACGGGTTTTGACGGCTTGATGCCTTGACTTCTTGCAATTGAATCTTATCAATTTGCTTCGCGCGAGACGTGGCCTGCTTAGCTTTTGAAGCGTTGGCAGAGAAGCGCGCGACGAAGGTTTGCAGCTCGGCAATTTGCGCTTTCTTCTTCGCGTTGTCGGCCAGTAGACGTTCACGCGCCTGCATAGCGGCCATCATGTATTCATCGTAGTTGCCCGGGTAGACACGCAGTTCGCCGTAATCGAGGTCCGCCATGTGCGTACAGACAGAGTTGAGGAAGTGACGGTCGTGCGAGATGATGATCATGGTGCAGTTACGCTGGTTTAGCGTCTCTTCCAACCAACGAATGGTGTCGATGTCCAAGTTGTTGGTTGGTTCGTCAAGCAACATGATGTGCGGGTCAGCAAACAGTACCTGAGCCAAGAGCACACGCAGTTTCCAGCCTGGGGCAATTTCGCTCATCAAACCGTAATGTTGCTCTTCAGGAATGCCCACTGCGAGTAGCAATTCACCCGCTTTGGCATCGGCCATGTAACCGTCCATTTCAGCGAATTGAACTTCCAGATCGGCCACCAGCATGCCTTCTTCTTCGGTCATTTCTGGCAAAGCGTAGATACGATCGCGCTCTTTTTTCACCGTCCAAAGCTCTTTGTAACCCATGATCACGGTATCAATCACAGTGAACTCTTCGTAGGCGAACTGGTCCTGGTTCAGTTTAGCAACGCGCTCGTTCGGGTCGTAGCTGACGTTACCACCGGTTGGCTCTAGCTCACCACTGAGGATTTTCATAAAGGTTGATTTGCCACATCCATTCGCGCCAATCAAGCCATAGCGGTTACCTTCGCCAAACTTTACCGAGATATTTTCAAACAGCGGCTTAGCACCAAATTGCTGCGTGATGTTGTTGGTGGATATCACAATCGTTACCTTATTTTTTGAAACCGTTAAAAACGGCGCCACACTACTTGCTCAAGGCGGCAACTGCAAGCCTTTTACCGCTTTTCCTTTCGTGTGATGTTTTATAGGGTGGCGACCTTGATACCGTTATCTGCTTTGCATGGCAGTTGAAGACTAAAGCAGCTGCCTTTTCCTAGTGTTGATGCCACTGAGATCTCGCCGCCCGTTTGGCTAAGTAAACTTTGCGAGACCGACAGCCCAAGGCCAGTGCCTTCGCGTTTGGTGGTGTAGAAAGGCGAGAAAATACGCGTTAGGTTTTCTGGCTTGATGCCGCAGCCGTGATCCTCGACTTGAATCACGACGCCAAGTATCTGCCCCTCTTCTTGCCAATCGTGACTGCGAATGATCAGCGTCCCTTCCCCTTGCATCGCATGAATGCCGTTCATCTGTAGGTTCACCAAGATTTGCAGCAGATGATGTCGATTCACTTCAACCGGCGTGTGTGCACAAAGCTCGGTCTCAAAAGTCACTTGGCGCTTTTTACTGCCTGTCTTGACTAGGGTAATGCTCTCTTCAATGATGGGATTAACATGCTGCCAGGTGATTTCGTCTTGCACGCCGCCCTGGCGACTGTATTGCAACAAACTGCGAGTAATATTTCGGATCCGATCAATTTGACCGTGAATCGCCACTATTTCATCGTTGACTCGATGGGCTTCCTGACCGAGTTCAAATTGAATCAACTCAATATTGCCAAGGATCACCGCAGTTGGGTTGTTGATCTCGTGCGCGATGCCTGCGGTTAACTCCCCGAGCGCCGCCAGCTTCTCCCTGACCACCAGCTTATCGCGGGTTTGGTTGAGCAATTGGATATGCAGCTCAAGTTGTTGCGTCTTCTCTTCTAAACTGGCCGTGCGTTGACGCACCTGACCTTCTAACTCGCTCGCCGCCACCTCGAGCTGGCGTTTTTGTTTCTCAAGCAAGTCCAACATATTGTCAAATTGCTTGGCCAGTTGCGCCAGCTCGTGGTTTTCGTCAAGCCCTAAATCGCCAATGCGGGTCTCCTTACCCAGTTGAATCCATTTGACGACACGGTGAATGTGCTCGATAGGTTTGAACAAATCGCGCGAACCGCGATAGACCATCACCCCAGACCCGATCAACAGCAGCACGGTAATGATCGATACCTCAGCAATGTTGGTCATGTAGGTCATGACAAATGGCCACAGCAAGTAACCGGTATACAGCATGCCAATCACGTTATCGTATTGATCGCGCAGTGGCTGATAGGCAGTGATGTACCAAGCGTCATACACAAAGGCCAAATTGACCCACTCCTGTCCGTCCTCAAGCACGCTTTGGCGCACCTCATTAGACACACGTGTGCCGATGGCGCGGCCGAGGCGGTCTTCACTATCGAGCGGTACATTGGTGCTGACGCGGATATCATCAAGAAACAGGGTCAAGGTGCCAACCGGCCTTAAGGCATCTTGTTTGGTTGGATAAATGAGATCGCGAATTTGATCAACCAGAACAGTACTGTTATTAAGCAGTAACCCGCCGTCTAGAAATCCCATCAGATCGCCCTGATCATCATGAATCGGCACCACAGTACGACTGACCAGCCCCTCTCTCACAATATCGTCACTGCCAAGAATAGGCACTTGAGCGCGATTTTTCAGATCGCCGCCGAGCATCGCTAGCTCTTGCTTTGACAACAGGTCAAAAAAGGATTCGCGCCGCGTGAGATCGAGAAAACGGAACTTATCTTCAATCGTATCGACACTGTGAAATCGCAAAAAATCGAGTTGGTAATCGCGCTTTTTGCTCGCCACCCATGAAATAAAATCGGCGTTGTTTTGATGCAGAGAGAGACGCTTGGATAAACGCACACGAAATTGGTAAGAATCAGCAAAGGCTTTAACGTGATTGGCTTGCTTCTCTTGAATCAGTTCGATGCTGTTGTTGGCCACGCCAAGTCGCTCAGAGACATCCACCAACGCGCTCTGCCAAGTGTATTGAATAGACCAGTAGATGGTAATGCCAATCAAGGCAATTAACGTCAGAGCGATAGGCGCAGAGGTCAAAAACATCAACCGATAGCGCACCATACTCTGAAAACGGCGTCGCCACTTATAGCTGAGGCGATTAGACATGGTCGGAGTCTTCCCACTCTTTAAACTTGCGTTCAAGCGTTTTTCTCGCCACCCCCAGATCGCGCGCCGCTGCCGATTTATTGCCGTCATGCAACTCGACCACTTGGCAAATGTGCGCCTTTTCTACCTCTTTAAGTGACCAGTTATTGGGGTAACCGGTGGGCGGATTATCACTACCAAAGTCAATCAGTTCACTGCCGGTCGACACATTGACACTGATCGCGCTGTGCACAGGCAGAGTGTCGGTCTCACGCCAATAGTGCGCTGGGGGCTTACCGAGCAAAATGCAGCGCTCGATGACGTTTTTCAACTCACGTATGTTGCCGGGCCAATCGTAATCATTCAGTGCGACGATGTCTTCATGCGCCCACTTAGGATCGGGCATACCCAGCTCAGAGGCCAACATGCGCGTGAAGAAAGGGATCAACTCAATCAGGTCGAGCTTACGCTGACGAAGTGGCGCGACGTCGATTTTCAGTACATTGAGGCGATAATAGAGGTCCGCGCGAAATTGCCCTTTTTCGACCTCCTCTTGCAAGTTGCGGTTGGTGGCGGCGACAACGCGCACATCCACCGTGATCTCTCGCTCGCTACCGACCGGACGTATGGTTCGTTGCTCGAGTACCCGCAGCAGCGCCGATTGCATCGAGAGCGGCATCTCACCAATTTCATCTAAAAACAGTGTGCCGCCATTGGCCACGCGAAACAGACCTTCTCGGTTCTTCTTTGCACCGGTAAACGCCCCCGAGGTATGGCCGAACAATTCACTCTCTAATAACTCAGGTGCAATCGCACCGCAGTTCACCGGCACAAACGGTCCACTGCGTTGACTGGCTTCATGAACCCCCCTTGCGACTAACTCCTTACCCGTACCCGATTCACCCTCAATAAGTACAGAAGCGCGAGACGGCGCAAACTGAGCGATCAATTGTTTTAGTTGCTTGGTTTTTTCTGAGCCGCCGACAATGTCGGTTTTTATGTGCCGTGCAACATCGCGCTTCAGCGCGTATTGATGACGCTCTGCCAAACGCTTATTCATACAGCGCTGCACCGCGGCGAGCATCTGTTCTAAGTTAAACGGTTTGAGAATAAAATCAGACGCGCCGAGTTTTAACGCGCTGATTGCTGTATCGAGATCCGCATAGCCAGTCATAAAAATCACGTCGGCACGTTTATCGTCGTCATCAAATGCTTCTTCCCACTCAATCCCGGATCTCCCCGGCAAATTGATGTCGAGAATGATCAGATCAAAATGGTGTTGGCTGCGCAGTCCCTCTGCCTCTTCAATGCTTCCGGCACAGTCGACGCGAGTGAACCATTTACTCAAGGCTTTTTTTAATATCGCCTGCATGCCCTCTTCATCGTCAACGACAAGAACCGAAAAGGCATGGTATTGATTGGTTTTTTGCATATCGAGCGAGCTTGGCATAACCGCAGTGTCTGTGTTGGGTATCATTGCGCTTGAGTGTATCAACAAATGGTCTTTTTACCCTATTTTATGTGCGACAATTTGTCCCACCTCACGTTGCGCTAATCTAAATTATTGAAATATATAAGATGATTCAATGGCATTTGAATTGCATACTAAGCGTATTCTATTTTAGTGATCACGCCTCATTTTTTGAGAGCAACGATAAAGACAATAACAATTACGGACAGTTAGCATGAAATCAACCTCACTCGTCGCCCTATCGGCGTCTTTAGCCATCGTCAGTTACTCCGCTCAATCAAGCGACTCACCTTCGCATGTACGCTTAGCCACCACGACCAGCACCTATCACTCAGGACTGCTCGACTACCTTTTGCCCAAGTTTGAGCAAGAGAGTGGCTATCGCGTCGACGTGATTGCCGCAGGAACTGGAAAAGCACTGAAGATGGGCGAGAACGGCGATGTCGATTTGGTGATGACCCACGCCCCCAAAGCCGAAGCAGCATTTGTCAACAAAGGCTACGGCGTGCTGCCTCGCGCTTTGATGTACAACGATTTTGTTTTGGTGGGCCCAAACAGCGATCCGGCCAAAGTCAGTGAGCAAGAGAGCGTGCTGGATGCATTCAAAGCAATCGCAACATCAGGCGTGACTTTTGTCTCTCGAGGCGATGACTCAGGCACACACAAAAAAGAGCTTGGCATTTGGCAACAAACCGAGATGGAACCTAACTTTGGTGGCTATCGCTCAGTAGGCCAAGGTATGGGCCCGACACTGAATATGGCCAATGAAATGCAAGGTTACACTCTCACTGACCGTGGCACTTGGCTGGCTTACAATAACAAGCTTGAATTAAGCATTGTTTACCAAGGCGACCAAGCACTGTTTAACCCTTATCAGGTAATTCTAGTGAATCCCAAACGCTACCCGAGTATTAATTACCAAGGCGCAAAAGCGTTCAGCGATTGGTTGGTTAACCCTCAAGGGCAAACGTTGATCAATGAGTTCAAACTCAACAACCAGCAACTGTTTGTTGCCAATGCAGAGAAGAACTGATCGTCGATGACCGTTTGGCAAACGACGCTAGAAGCGCTAGCGTTACTTATTCACTTTGATCAAGAGCTGTGGGAGATCGTGGCGGTCTCCTTTTCCGTCTCTCTCAGCGCTATTTCGATTGTATTGTTACCGGCGATTTTGCTGTCATTTTTGCTTGCCTATACTGAGTTCACGGGCAAATGGCTGCTGCTTGCGATCGTCAATACTCTACAGGCTATCCCAACGGTGGTCATCGGTCTGCTTCTCTATATGCTGCTGTCACGCGCGGGGCCACTTGGCGATTGGCAAATGCTGTTTACCCAAAAAGCGATGGTGGTTGGGCAAATGCTGATCGGCTTTCCTGTAATGGTGTCTATGATGCATGGTGCGTTGCAATCGAGCGATCGCCGCGCAGTAGAAACCGCCGTCACCCTCGGCGCATCAATACCGCGTATCATCGCCACCATGATTTGGGAAACCCGTTTTCCTCTGCTGGCGGCGGCGATTGCGGCCTTCTCACGGATTGTGACTGAGGTGGGTTGTTCTACTATGGTGGGCGGCAATATCATGGGGATCACACGAAACATCCCAACCGCTATTGCGATGGAGAGCCATAAAGGCGCATTCGCGCAAGGGGTAGCTCTGGGGATTGTGTTGCTTACTTTGGCGCTAGCGTTAAATTTTGTACTCACTTCGATGCGTGGCAAAGGCCATCTCAGAAATCAATAAGGCTCGACTATGACCATCAAACTTAACGCAACCCAATTGTCGATGCGCTTTAAAGACCGAGTGCTGTTTCACATTCCTCGTCTGACGATTGGCCCAAATGACGCCATCTACCTTAAAGGGGCCAACGGCGTCGGTAAGACGACACTGCTTAAAATTCTCTCGGGCTTAATCAAGCCCACTACAGGTCAAGTATTGGCACAAAACGATCACTGGCTACAACGCCTCTTCCCAAGGCTTGGCCGCAGTGACGTTATCTATTTGCATCAGTCTCCTTATCTGTTTGATGGTAGCGTCTATCAAAACGTGGTGTATGGGATAAAGTTTCAGCAAGCAACGGCAAAAGATAAGCGAGCGCAAGTTATTCAAGCGCTGCGCATGGTAGGATTGGAAACCTTGGCCGATGAGCACATTTCGGTGCTCTCAGGTGGTGAAAAGCAGCGAGTGGCGATGGCTCGAGCGTGGATTCTGAAACCGTCGATTCTGTTAATGGATGAACCGAGCGCCTCACTCGACCACGCGTCTATCGAGCGTTTGGTGTTGATGGCGAAGGATTTATTAGATCGAGGTTCGAGTATCGTCGTCACCAGCCACCAGCAAAATGCCCTAACCAATTTGTGCCGTAAGCAGTGGTGGATTAAAAAGACGACGCTAATCGAATCGCCGCTGCTGCACGTCATTTCAGAACAAGCGAAAGAGAATAACTATGCTTCATCCAACGCAAACTAGTTGGGTTATCTTAGCGGGTGGGCAAGCAACCCGAATGGGTGGACAAGACAAGGGGCTGATTACGCTCAGCGATAAACCGTTGATTGAACATGTCTACCAACGTCTTGCAACGCAAACCTCCCAGATTGCCATCAATGCCAACCGCAACCTTGAGCGTTACGGGCAGATGGCGCCGGTTTTTGAGGATCAATTCAAAGACTTCCCCGGGCCACTCGGCGGCATTCATGCCGGTCTTCATTATGCACTAGCGCAATCCTCATCCCCTTGGGTCGGATTTGTGCCGTGTGACAGCCCAATGATCAATCTCGATCTCGTGGAACGTTTTTGCGCGGCGATTGACGATGGCGTTGAAATCTTGGTCGCCCATGACGGCGATCATCTGCAACCGGTCTTTACTTTGTTTCACACCAGCGTTCTGCCAAGGCTTGAGACGTTCTTACGCCGAGGCGATCGCAAAATCATTCTCCTCTACCAAGAGTGTCAGACCAAATGGGTCGATTTCAGTGATTCACCCGATTGTTTTGTCAATCTCAACACCCCTGAAGATTTGCAGCGTTTTGGACACCTTACCTCATGAATAGATCGTTTTATGCCGAACTTGGCGTACCAGTGCTTGGTTTTGCTGCCTACTCAGGCACAGGAAAAACTACCCTACTTGAAGCCTTATTGCCCAAACTAACCCAGGCGGGGTTGCGCGTCGGCATGCTCAAACATGCGCACCACAATTTTGACGTCGATAAACCCGGTAAAGACAGCTACCGACTACGTAAAGCGGGCGCCAGCCAAATGCTGATCGCTTCACGTAATCGCTACGCTTTGATGACAGAAACACCGCAAGCAGAAGCGCAGTTCGACTATTTGCTTAAACGATTCGATCGCAGCGCACTCGACGTCATTTTGGTGGAAGGCTGTAAGAACATAGCGTTCGACAAAATCGAACTGCATCGTGAAGCAGTAGGAAAACCTTGGCTATACCCGACGGACAGCAACATTATCGCCGTAGCCTCGGACAGCGACTCACTCGACACCTCGCTACCCACACTCAATATCAATGACCTCGATGGTATTGCGCAGTTTGTTCAAGACTACATTGTGCAGAGCTCGCAACAACACGTCCGACAAAGTATCCAACAAAGCGCATCCACACCGGCCAGTTGCGACGCCCTTTCGCCAGCGTTTCTCTCGGTTGAGCAAGGACGAGCCAACATACTTGCCGCGGTAAACCCGATTGAAGAGCGTGAAACCACCTCCATCCAGAGCAGTTACCAACGCGTATTAGCTAAACCGGTCACCTCACCGATTGATGTCCCGGCGTATACCAATTCAGCGATGGATGGGTTTGCCATTCGCGGCGACGATCTTAATCGCAGCCACTATCAGGTTGTGGCGCAAGTCTTGGCAGGTTCGAGCTACGATCGCCCACTCGAACCCGGTCAAGCGGTCAAAATCATGACTGGCGCTCCGGTGCCAATCAACGCCGACACTGTGGTGATGCGTGAACAAGCGCAAACATACGGTGACAATGTCACCTTTGCAGGCGCGAACATTAAAGCTAGCCAGAACGTGCGTATGGCCGGGGAAGATCTAAACATCGGCAGCGCGGTGTTTGAGGCAGGTCAGCGCCTCAACTCGCCGGAGATGGGTATGATGGCGTCACTCGGTTTTGCCGAATGCGAGGTTTACCGCCGTCTTAAAGTGGCGATATTCTCCACTGGCGATGAAGTGCAAGCCCCAGGCTGCGCGGCGCAAGCCAACACCATTTACGACTCGAACCGCTTTACACTGTTTGGTTTACTTACCCAGTTAGGCTGCGACATCATCGATTTAGGTATCATTGAGGATGATGAGCAGACGATGACACAAGTGATTGCTGAGGCGGCCAACCAAGCCGATGTGATTATTACCTCCGGCGGCGTGTCCGTCGGCGATGCCGACTTTATCAAACTGGCGCTTGAGCGATTAGGCAGCATCGATTTTTGGCGCATCAATATGCGCCCGGGGCGACCTCTGGCCTTTGGTCAAGTGCAAGGTATCCCATTTTTCGGTTTGCCCGGTAACCCGGTTGCCGTGATGGTGTCGTTCATTAACTTTGTTGAACCTGCGCTGAGAAAAATGCAGGGTGAAACCGGCTGGAAGCCACTCAAAGTGCCCGCCATTGCCACTGAGAACTTACGCTCTCGCCTTGGCCGCACCGAGTTTAGCCGCGGCATCTATCACATCAATCCCAACGGACAGTTGTGCGTCGCCACCACTGGTAGTCAGGGTTCCGGCATTTTGCGCTCAATGAGTGAAGCTAACTGTTTGATTGAGATTTCACCCAGCGTTGATACGGTTAAAGTGGGTGAAAGCGTGACAATCCTCCCACTTCAAGGCAGAATCTAACCCTAACGACGATCCTTGTGATCGCACCACGATTCGATTTGCCAGCGTGGACGCTAACCAAAGCCTCCACGCTTTAGTGACTTTTATAGAGAAGATTTATGGCGCGTACCATCCTCTACACCTACAAAGGTGAAGATAAAACCCTGACTTTTTCCTACCAGCAGCATCGCAATATTCATGAAGCCGTCGCCGAAGCGGAAGGTCTTGATATTTCAGCCTATCTCAAGATGGAGCAGCAAATCGAAGCCGTCTCTGACACCAAGGCGATGCGCAACTACCGGGACAACCACTTCAGAAAGTTAGGGTTTGACAAAATCACCCTAGCGCAAAAAGAAAACTTGGGTGTGGGTAAAAAGAAGTCGTAGAGACGTCTCTGCGCTCACTAACTTAATTGCTATGAGCCGCAAACACCACGACCCATTAATCCACGGATAAAAAGAGAGCTTGCCTAGGCAAGCTCTCTTTTTATTTCTTTATGACCATCCGTTACTTGATATTCAAGAATGCCGCGCCACGCACGCCGCCAGAGTCACCGTGTTTCGCTTTGATGATTTTCGGACACTTGGCCACAGACAGTAGGTATTTCGGCACACGTTTTGGCATCTCTTCATAAATCAATGCGAAATTCGAGAGACCGCCGCCCAGTGCGACCACATGAGGGTCATTGGCGGTAAAGATGTTGGCAAAACAGATCGCAAGTAGCTCCATAAAGCGCTCAACGTGCTCAACGGCTTTGCTCTCGCCTTGTTGGTAAGCGGTGATGATATCGATCGCTTTTTTCGACTCTTGGAAGTAGTGCTCGTAGATAAGCTCAAAGCCGCGACCAGACAGGTAGCTGTCCAAACAGCCCTTCTTGCCACAACCACAGCCCAGCAGCGGGGCGTTGTCACCAAGGTGGAACCAAGCATCGATAGGCAAACGCATATGACCCAGTTCGCCCGCAACGTGGTTGCGACCTGAGAATACTTTACCTTCATACACCAAACCGCCACCAAAGCCGGTGCCGAGAATAAGGCCCATCACTGAAGGCTCATCTTTCAGCTCATCGTCCCACGCTTCTGATAGAGCAAAACAGTTCGCATCGTTTTCGATTTTAACGCCACGACCAATTTTCGCTTCCAGATCGCTGCGCAGCGGTTTGCCTTTCGCTGCAGGAACGTTAACGGTCAGCACGGTGCCGTCATCGGCATCTTCCATACCTGGCAAACCCAGGCCAATCTTGCCTTCGCAGCCGAACTGCGCATCGTATTTGCTCACCAAGCCCGAGATGGTCTCGACCAGCAAGTCATAGTTATCGGTTGGTGTAGGCACACGCTCGGTTGCAACACGCTCTAACTGCTTATTGAACGCACCAAACTCAATCTTAGTGCCACCCACATCAAAGCCGTAGTACATGGTTTCTCTCCCAGAAATCAATGTTATCAATTTTATAAATCGACTCATTATCCATATTGCTACGCCTACATTCCGTGACCGATGACGGATTTAGTTGTTGCTTAAAACCAGGTGCGCAGACAATCGCCACTCAAACCCTGGCTTTTAGATCGAATTCTCATTTTGATTCTGTTCGATGAAATGTTTCAGCGCCGGACGAGTGGCATCGCCCAAGCCGCGACTTTTTGTCAGTAGATAGGCTTCACGAAACACCGAAAACCAATCGCTCAGTGTGCGAGATGCCTTGACTTCGCCCAGTTGCGCCAGCAATAGGCTGGCTACTTCTGCTGTCGCGAGGTGCTGCTCATTGTCAGAGCGGCGAATCAGGTATTGGGACACGCTTTCTGGTGTCAGCGAAACCACGGGTAAATGCGCCAAATAAGGCGATTTGCGAAACATTTTTCGCGCTTCTCGCCAACTGCCATCAAACAAAATCAGTAATGGCGTCTTATTCGGTTGATTGAGGCTTTGGCTTTGAATCCACTCCGGTGTGACTAAACGAGAACTATCGTCTACGTAGGCATCTGGAAACACCAACACCGGCGCGTTGCTTGGATCGGCGATGAGAGCGAGCATGTCAGGATCGGGCTCTGTGCGCTGCCACTGATAGACATGCGTCTCACGCACGGTATCGGCAATTAACCGCCCCGTGTTGCTTGGTTTGAACACTTCATTATCTGAGACAATGAGCAAAACCTGCACGCCACACTCGATGTTGGGTTGATGCGCGCATAGGCAATACGACTGCGCCACTTGGCAATAAGGGCAGCGCACCACTTTGCAGCCGCGTGCAATAAACGGTTTGGTTGAGCGGTCTAATCGGTGTTGGTATAAGCGATGAAACGCGTGAACTCTCATACAATGTTTGGCAAGGTCAAATTAGGGAGCTAGAGTGTACCTAGCATGATGGGAGATTCAATCAAAACTCACCCCGATGTAGAAGTAGAAGTAGAAAATGTAGAGGACGCCATGCAAGACCCACAATTTATTCGACTCAGCGTATTTATCGGTGTACTGCTCGCGTGTGGGCTGTGGGAGTTGTGTGTGCCGCGTAAAACCTTGACCCAGAGTAAAGCGGTGCGTTGGCTCA
Organism: Vibrio sp. R15-SG3-ISO1A; assembly: GCF_059833955.1. Lineage (NCBI taxonomy): Bacteria > Pseudomonadati > Pseudomonadota > Gammaproteobacteria > Vibrionales > Vibrionaceae > Vibrio > Vibrio sp. R15-SG3-ISO1A. Next base: position 57,390 of record NZ_JCBDGH010000090.1, on the reverse strand, counting down.
ATAACCTCACGCTTGTGGCGTTTAACTCTGTTGTTCTTAGCCTATTGCTGCCAACCCTCGCTTTTGGCGTTGCTTTGTACGCGCTCGAGTATCAATTTGGCGTCATGCATTGGCTGGAGGTACCTGCTTGGCTCAATGTTGTCCTATCTGTGTTACTGCTCGATTTAGCCATTTATATTCAGCACCGCCTGTTTCATCGCATCCCTTTGCTGTGGCGATTGCACCGCATGCATCACGCGGATCAAGACATCGATGTCACCACCGGGGCGAGATTTCATCCGCTAGAGATTCTTCTCTCGATGCTGATTAAAATGGCCTTGGTATTGAGCCTGGGCGTGTCGCCGATTGCTGTAGTGGCGTTTGAAGTGCTGCTCAATGCGAGTGCGATGTTCAACCATAGCAACGCCAAGCTGTGTCTTGATTGGGAGCGAAAGCTGCGTCACTTCATCGTCACACCAGACATGCATCGAGTGCATCATTCAGTCATCCCTCGTGAGACACACTCCAACTTTGGCTTCTTTCTTTCAATATGGGATAGAGGGTTTGGCACTTACATCGACCAGCCCGCTTTGGGCCACGATGAAGTGAAGATCGGTTTACCGATCTTCAACCAAGCACGCGAGCAGTGGCTCGATAAAATGCTGTCTCAGCCCTTTCGCCGCCCCAAAACCTAACTATCGATATTTCTCTCGCTTATTTTTCTCAGGACAAGCGGTACTTATGCAACATTGTCTGTTGTTGGCCCGCAATGTCGGCCACTTGTTCTGAGCTTTCAACCATCGATTCCAGCTGCAATTTGGTCTGTTGACCCTGATCGGAAACCTGAGTAATGGATTGGCTCACATCAGCGGTGGCGCGCTCTTGCTCTTCAGTGGCTACCGTGATCTGCTCGACGCGCAATTTGATTTGGTTAACCGCTTGTTCGATGTCGGCAAAGGTGTGTTTCACCGTTTCACTCGACGCCAGTGCGTGGGTCATTTCCGCTCTAGTATCAGCAACGGCTTGGCGCGACTTCTCCGCCGCAGAGACCAACTCCCCCATACGCTGACTAATTTGCGTGGTTTGCTTAGAAGTATCGCTGGCCAGTTTCCTCACTTCATCTGCGACTACCGCAAAGCCTCGCCCTTGCTCACCTGCCCTTGCCGCTTCTATTGCAGCATTGAGTGCCAGCAAATTGGTGTTTTCTGCAATTCCGGCGATCATATCCACCATTTCACGAATCTGTTTGACGCGATTATCTAACTCGACCATCGAAGATTCGTTCAGGTTTAATGTCTGTTCTAGCGATTGCAATCTGGCTTGATTATCGACAATAGCGCTGACGCCTTGACTTGAAAACTGCGCGGCGGCTTGAGACTCGCCGTAAGATTCATTGGTCACCTGCGCGATTTCACGAATCGATGCCTCTAATTGGGTCACTGTGGTCACCATGCTCGCCAACGCTTCGTTTTGCTGAGTCAAACTTTGATTGGATTGCTCAGCGGCGTCGTGACTGATTTCAGCGGTTTGATATAAGGTTTCGCAGTTGCGTGTCACTGTCGAAATAGACTCATTGGTTGATGCAATGACTTGATTGAGCTTACGGGCGATCTCTTTAAATTCAAACGGCCCGACTGAAGTAATCGATTGAGAAAAGTCATGCTCTGTGAGTGTGGTAAGGCTAGCGAGTATATTCTTCAAGCCGCGACTTGTCCAACTGCGTAGTGCCAACCAAGAGACCACCACCAATGTCACCAAGAGGGCACTACTTAACAGCATGGTCGAGACAATTTGACTCATCGCCGTGTTAACCACCGCCTGGCTATCGTTCATTAGCCCCTCGGATGTGTCTGAAAGCTGATTCAAAAGAGTAACGGTTTGATTCGCCAATACCGCTGCTTTTGCTACGTTCGCTCTTTGCGTATCGGCCAGTTCAAGTTTGTCGAGGATCTGTTGTAAGACGCCACCGTCTTCAAATCCCGCTAAAACCATCTCATACGGCGCGATCAAGCTGGCAAATTCAACCACATCCGGGTGCCAGTCAGCGAAGTCATCGTACGCTAAGGTGATGCCGGCGATCCGGTTGCGCATCTCTTTGTATTCGTCCATCGCCTGATCCAAGTTGTCTTGCATCATCAGCACGAGAAAAGTGCTCTCCATTGAACTGGCACTGGCAATAAATCGGTTCGCCGCATCACTTGATTCTGGGTTATCTATCGCCAAAAATGAGCTGATTCGGTTCATTTCAGGACCGATTGAACTTAATCCATAACGAAAACCGCTGACGTCTGTGTTGATCTGCGCTTGACGCTGAAGAAGGGCCGCTTGTGTTGCGAGAATTTGTCGCGTCAATTGACTCAGCTGATCAATATTGTCCGCCAGCGCTGTTTGCTCTTCAGTGGAAATGGCTTGATCAAACTCGTTGGCAATAGTGAATACATCTTGCGCATATTGGTGTGATTGACTAATGCGCTGTTCAACCTGCTCTTGAATCTGCGTCAACTCCGTTTGGCTTTCGACTTGTGTGCCATAGCTCAGTTGCTTGAGCTGGTCTAAAATGGTTTGTGTTAACTTAGCGTTTGTCATCGCTAATGGCAGCGCTTGGTTTGATAAGCGGTGAAATTGTGCGTCCACTCTCTCTAAGCCTTTCACACTGGTGACAGACTGGACGATCACCAGTATGGTGATGGAGAGAAACACCGCACTGATGGTTTGAATCAGTGATAACGATTTACGATGTTTAGTGTGCGCAGTCGCGGGTTTGTTTTGAGTCATAGTTTGGAACCGACTTCATACAAAAGTTTAGATGCGCGTAGTGTATGACGTGATTATGACAACCACGTGTCAGGAGTGAATGTGAAGAAAGTCGTAAGGATACCCACCAGCACAATAGCGACAACATTGATGGCGCTAGCGCTTTTCGCCTGCAGCAGTGCGCCCCAGCGCTCGGCGCAGGCACCGCTTAACCAGCCGTTAAGCGCACACGAACAAACCGTTAATCAGTCATTTATGCAAGTTTATGAGCAGTGGAAGGGGGTGCCCTATCGTTTAGGCGGCAGCTCATACTCTGGGATTGATTGCTCGGCGTTTGTGCAGATAGCCTATCGCGACGCGCTTGAATTGAGTCTTCCGCGTACCACCAAAGCTCAGGTGAAACTCGGCGCACAAATAGACTACCAAGACGCTCAAGTCGGTGATTTGGCGTTTTTCAAAACCTCGTGGAATGTGCGTCACGTGGGGGTTTATGTGGGTAACAAGCGATTCATGCACGCCTCGACATCCAAAGGCGTGATCATTTCTCGCTTAGATAATCCATATTGGGCCTCGAAGTTCTGGCACTTTAGACGCATCGAAACGCCGCCAGCGTAGGCATGGCGTCTACTCAAGACAATATAAATTGGATATGCCAAAACAACAAAACCGCCCTATTTGGGCGGTTTTGTTTATTGTCGCTACCGACAGGCTCGAATCGTTGCGTTAGTCGTATTTGGCGACAGCGCTATCGAACAAGTTTTTCAACAGAGCAATAAACTCATCAAGGAAAGTGATTTGCTCATTGGTCGCCGGTTTAGTCCACACACCCGCCAACACTTCACCTAAATCTTCAACAACAGAGTCAGCTTCTTTGAGTAACTTGAAACGGACACTGGAGTGGAGTTCAGGATTTTGCTCAAAAATGGCCATGATGTTACTTGCCACCATATCGGTCACCACGTCTTCCACGCTCTCTGTTCCGGTATCACCATCAGCCGCTGTGAAAATATCAATATTAAGTGCTAAATGTTCAATTAATGCTAAGTAACCATCTGTGTCAACGACCACAATCCACCCTCTTACTTATGTCGTTCCATACAGTAATAATACTAAGTCATTTTTTTACCCTTTCACAACCAATTCAGGCTAAGAATCCATGCTTATGTTGTTTTTTTGCACCAAGCTGGAATTCACTGTTCGATTAGAGCACGGTCACACTTTCGTTAACCGTACGTTTAAAGTCTCGAAATGATTGAAATTTTTGCACTAGAAACCAGTAATTGTGCGTCAACTCTTCTAAACTGGATTTATAGCAACGAGTTGAGGGCAGATTATGTGGCAAGCGATCTCTAAGCACCTTTCCGATACCCTAATGTTCAATTTCGAAATCCTCGAAAAAACACGCATCAGCGGCGGCGATATCAGTGATTGCTATATGATCTCTGATGGCGAGCAACGTTATTTCGTCAAAGTGAACACTCGTGAATTTTTGCCTAAGTTCGAAATTGAAGCGGAAAACATCCGTATTATGCGGGAGAGCAATACCGTTTTTGTCCCAGAGTTGATCGCCGTTGGCAAAAGCAAGACTCACGCCTTCATCATCCTCAACTATCTGCCGACTAAGCCGCTCGACGATGCCGAAAACAGCTACAAGTTTGGTCAGCAACTGGCACGTTTGCATCAGTGGGGCGAACAAAAAGAGTATGGCTTTGATGTCGATAACTATATTGGCGCGACCTTGCAACCCAATCCGTGGACGAAAAAATGGAACCACTTTTTTGCAGAGCAGCGTATCGGTTGGCAACTGCAACTGATGAAAGAGAAAGGGATTAATTTGGTCGATATTGATGAATTTACCCAAGTCATCCGCGACCGCTTAGCCAATCACCACCCTAGCCCTTCGCTACTTCATGGTGATTTGTGGCATGGTAACGCATCGCTCTCTGTGTTTGGTCCGATTTGCTACGATCCGGCATGCTATTGGGGTGATCACGAGTGCGATATTGCCATGACTGAGTTGTTTGAGGGATTTCAGCCTGAGTTTTACCAAGGTTATGAAAGTATTTTACCGCTCGATCTTGGCTATTCCGAGCGTAAAGAGATCTACAACCTCTACCACCTCTTAAATCACTACAACCAATTTGGCGGGCACTATCTCGAGCAAGCACAAAAAAGCATCAACACGATTCTCAGCTACTGATCTTGACTAATCTCTACGCCTCGACGTTACGTGTAGAGAAGATACGTTAAATCTAACCAAAAGGCCGCGTAGATAAACTCTGCGCGGCCTACTTCTTTGGTGGGATTTTTCCTTAGTAGGTCAAATTTTTTACTTAATTCACGTCAAACAGCAACAAGTCAGCGTATGCTTTATTCATCGCCAAGGCGGTTTTGTTGCAAGGAGTCTGTTATGCGTGAATACACCGAAAAACGTATCTCTTGCCCTCATTGCGGGCACCATATTGCCATTACGCTCGACGCGTCCAATGGCAGTCAAAACTTTTATGATGACTGCCCTGCCTGTTGTCACACGATTCATCTCAATATGATGGTCGACGAGTTGCACGATACGGTTGAGCTCCAAGTCGACGCCGATGATGAACAGATTTTTTAACGCTCGAGCCTAAAGCACAGCACGGATTGAACGCAACGAGCGCTCAGGACTGGTCATCCACGATCGCCTAACGAGGTTAGGTACGACTTGCCAATACGCGCTCGACGGTATCCACAATCGCTTGGGTTTGCGGATCAAACTCAACATTGATGGCATCACCCACTTGACGGCGGCCAAACAAGGTACGCTGCATGGTTTCCGGGATCAGGTGCACCGAAAAGCGCGAATCTTTAACCTCACCAATGGTCAGCGAACAACCGTCTAGACCAATATAGCCTTTGGCTAATACGTATTTGAGCCACTCTTCAGGCAACTCAAACCAGATAGTACGATTGTTAGGCGTATCAATGATCTCAACGATCTTGGCCATTGCACTGATGTGACCCGACATAGAATGACCGCCAATTTCATCGCCAAACTTAGCCGCCCGTTCGATATTGACTTGGTCGCCCTCGTTCAACTCACCAAGATTGGTCAAACGCAGCGTCGCCTGCATTAAATCGAAACTGATGTTTGCACCGTCGATGTGTGTGACCGTCAAGCAGCAGCCGTTATGCGCGACCGATGCGCCGATAGCCAGTCCTTCTCGCATCGTCTCTGAAAGTGCAATCACATGAGTTTGAAAGTTCTCTTTTTTTTCAATGGATACAACTTGCGCCGTTCCTTGTACAATTCCCGTAAACATACTCACTTCCACCTGTTTTGTCGGGCTCACCTTGCTCAGTGTGCAAGATAAGACAGTATTGATACGTATTTTGATGGCGCTTAGTGTGACACTTCTTTATCATCGCGCACAAGCGTACTATTCACTTCTATTATAATAACGACCGTAAGTTGGAGATTTCCGTGCAACGTTATCAATCAGAGGCCAAAGCCCTCATCAAGTTGGCCACACCTGTCTTGATCGCCTCCGTCGCTCAAACCGGAATGGGATTCGTCGATACCGTGATGGCCGGGGCTGTCAGTGCCACCGATATGGCGGCGGTGTCGATTGCCGCCAGTATCTGGCTACCGACCATCTTGTTTGGTATCGGTTTGCTTATGGCGTTGGTGCCGGTTGTCGCGCAGCTCAATGGCTCTGGTCGTCAGCACAAAATCCCATTTGAAATTCATCAAGGCATCATTATGGCGCTACTACTCAGCGTGCCGACTGTGATCGTGTTGCTGCAAACACAAACCATTTTAGGCCTAATGGACATCGAACCCGTGATGGCGTCCAAAACCATCGGTTATATGGATGCGGTGATGCTTGCCGTTCCGGCCTTTTTGCTGTTTCAAACCTTGCGCAGTTTTACCGATGGCATGTCGTTAACCAAACCCGCGATGGTGATTGGCTTTCTCGGGCTTTTACTGAATATCCCTCTCAACTGGATTTTTGTCTTTGGTAAATTTGGCGCCCCGGCGTTAGGCGGCGTTGGGTGTGGCGTTGCCACCGCGATTGTCTATTGGGTCATGTTTGCCATGTTGCTTTTCTACGTCGTGACCTCGAAACGCTTAGCGCATATCAACGTGTTTGGTCAGTGGTGCGCGCCTAAGCTGGCTGCTCAAGTCCGCTTGTTAAAACTTGGCTTTCCCGTCGCTGCCGCGATGTTTTTTGAAGTTACACTGTTCGCGGTCGTCGCGCTGTTGGTTGCCCCTCTTGGGCCCTTAGTCGTCGCCGCTCACCAAGTGGCGATCAACTTCAGTTCGCTGGTCTTTATGTTGCCCATGAGCATTGGCGCTGCGACCAGTATTCGCGTGGGTCATAAGCTGGGTGAAGAGAGTGTGGATGGCGCCGCAGTGGCTTCTCGTGTCGGCATTATTGTCTCAGTGACACTGTCACTAGCCACGGCCGTCCTCACTGTCGTCTTTCGTGAACAGATCGCACTGCTCTACACTCACAACCGTGCGGTGATCGATCTTGCCCTGCAACTGCTGCTACTCGCGGCGATTTACCAAGTGACTGACGCCATTCAAGTGGTCGCTGCGGGTGCGCTTCGTGGCTATAAAGACATGTCTGCGATTTTTAACCGTACCTTTATCGCCTACTGGGTGTTAGGGCTACCCACCGGTTACATTCTCGCGATGACCGGTTGGATTACCGACCCCATGGGCGCACACGGCTTTTGGATGGGATTCATTGTCGGTTTGTCCTCCGCTGCGTTGATGCTGGGTCTGCGCCTCAAGTGGATGCACCGCCAACCTGAACAGTTGCAGTTAGAGTTTGCATCGAAATAAGGACGTGTTTGCTTATCACCTGTTTTCTTCTTAAGACCAGCTACATGCTGGTCTTTTTGAACCATACTTGGGCTCATACGTAACAACTTATCAATCAAACCACCAGACAGTAATCCATGACTCCTCGCTATGATGTCAATGAAACAGCAAAGAACAATCGGACAATGCCCCTATCCCTGGGCCCTCACATCCGAACACTCATCATAGGGTTGGTGGTGATAGGATGGCTCGCGCTTTTATCAGGCTGCGACTTTGGCGCGCATTCTACCGGTGGACGATTTGACGACTATTTAAGCCGTGTTGCGAATGTTCAAGATAAACCCGCGCTGGATCCGCCAGATGCGGTTTATTGGTCGCTCCCCGCGCAATCAGACATTCGAATCGACATCGCTGCCACAACCATTGGCTTGCTCGACAGCTATGAGTTAAGAAAATGTGGGCTCTTTCATCTGATCGCTGAAAAAAATTCGTCACTAGGCAAAGTGCAAGACGAGTTCGCCAATTTCGATTATCAAACAGAGTTATTAAGAGGTATTCAACGCTGCATCAACGCTGAGTCTCTTTCTCCTGCGCTCATAGCAACGCTCTCGACACTCTTACCTAGCAAAGAGGCGCAGCTTAGAAGCCATTGGTTTAACTTGCTCTACACCAGCGATGCGATGCGGCGCCAACTTCAAGTTCAAGATTGGCTCTCACCGAGTAATGGATTTCCTGACGAGCGTTTTGTCAGTGCGTTGCAAACCTTGGCAGGCATTTCCGAATTGATTGAACCACGCAGTGCGTGGCAATACGCCCATCCAATCCGACCTCATCAAGAGGTGCTGGACAAGCAATTGTGGTTGGGGAATCTACTGTTTTCTCTGCAAAACAGTAGATTGTGGCTCGATACCATCACCAAGCAGTTACATCAGAATGATGATGTGATTGTGTGTGGCGCCGGCCGTGACACCACTCGGTATCGCTATCTACGTAACGTATTCCAATCTATCTATATAGAGAAAATTCAACCCGAACTGAGCTATTACGATAAACTCTACTACGCGCTAGAACCTCATCTCACTTTTCTCACTGAAGTCCCCCTTGACCCGGCGTACCCTATTGACACGGCCTACCAAGCATATCGCCAAGCCACGCTAGAACACGTCAAGTATTGGCAGCAGCTTTTTGCGCGGTGTGGGGACTCTCCACGCTGATAGCTGGCTGGAAAGTGAGACCTCTTACTCTTGGTGGACGCGAATAAAACGCGCGAACTTGGGCACACCATTTTGGGTGAGTCCGTTGTAGCGAAAGGTAACGGTACTGCCAAGTGGTGGTGGATTGCGGCGCTGTTCATCGTTAAACCCGCTACCAATGTAAAACTCTATGCCGTTCGGCATCTTGACCAGCAGCGCGCCGAGCATGCCTTTGTATTTTCCCTTACCCACTTTATGACCAAGCACTTGCGCTTCGGTGTCTTGATATTTTTTCAGTTTGAGCAGGTCTGTGCTGCGACCGGCTTGATAACGACTGGTGATTTTTCTTAGCATTACCCCTTCGCCGTTATCACTATCAATACTATCTAGGTAGCGCAGCAGTTCATCTTCATCGCCTATCGGCGTGTGTTCAACATAGCGGATGTGAGGCCGATCAATGGTCTCGACTAAGGCAATTAAGTTGTAATAGCGTTTTTGATAATTGCCTGCCGAGGTCGGCAAATCAAACAGCATAAAGTCGATCTGTTTCCACGCTGCGTCGTGAGGTGTGGTATCCATCACTGTCTGTTGCACGATGTGAAAGCGCCCTCGCCCTGCCCACAACTCGCCCTCCACTGGATAATCCGGTAGTGACTCGGTAAACCACGCTGGCGCATGGATCGGATTGCCACTTCGAGTCAGCAAGGTATTGCCCGTCCACATCGCGCGAATCCCATCGAGTTTTTCACTTTTCCAATACGCCTCAACATCGACATTTGCATCATAACTGTTGGCGAGTGGCATTTGCAGCCAGGGATCCGCACCTGTGGGTTCACTCGCTTGGCTTGTCAGTGCCGTGACGATGGCCAAAGCCGTTAATGTGTAACGTAAATGCATAACATTCATCCATGTAAAAGCGTTACGCACATCATTGTTCAGCCTACAAGCTTATGCAACTGTGAACAAAATTCGTTCGAGCCACTTCATGTTGACCTAAACTTAGAACGTTATCAATTGCAGTTGAATTGCTTGTCAAAATGACAAAAGCAAATTTCTCAAAATGAGAAAATGACAGAAGATCAACTTAACTCATTAAAATATATAAGAAATAAAATTGGCACGCTCCATGCTCTACTACCGATAAGCCAAACACAACCCACACACTTATCGAGGGATTGACCATGGAAATGCAAACTCTAGAACTCAACGCCAATACTATTTCACTGATTATTCACGGCAACATGGACGCAGAAGGCAGTCGCAGTGCGCAGCCTTACATTGACTCCATTATCGACGATGAGAACAAAACGGAGATCGAAGTGGACTTTAAAGACGTGCAGTTTCTCGACTCTTCAGGCATCGGCGCGCTGGTGTATTTGTACAAGCGTTTAGTCGAGCGTAATCGCCAAATGCGTATTGAAAATGTCAGCGGGCAGCCACTGGAAATCATGAATCTGCTGCGCATTAGCCAGGCGATTCCTGTGAATTCAAAGCTGCATTAATGTCGCACTACCCGAGCAATAAGACTCTAACAAAACAGGAGCGTCGGTATGGCAACCCAACTTCGTACTTTGGCGGTGATTGCCACCACAACCTTAATATTCGGGTGCAGCAGCTACCCAGATGAAGGTCAAGGTGGCTTGGCCGAGCAATATTTGCAATCGAGCTTTTCTCCAGTGATGCCAGATGAGCCACTTGGCCCAGAGCATGGGCTGAGGTTCGACTGGCAACTTGCCAAACTGCACCTTGATTCCCTGATTCGAGAAGGCGCTCGCTGGTGCTTTCCTGCGGCGGTGGTTCAAGCGGTTGAAAAACAGAATCGAATCGCACGTGAGCTTGAGGGCGGACTTTTGGTCGACGCCGCCAACGATTTGGTGATTCAGCGCAAACGTCTCAATGAACTTGAGCAGCGTTTAGATTATGTCACTGCTCAAGCGAACTGTGTGCCTCCTCAGGACGAACAGCAATTTCAGGAGCATTTGAGCACTGTGGAATCACTGTTCGATCTTCTCAACGTCGACAACCAATTCGCCCACAACTCTACAGAAATCAACCCCAAATACATGGGGCATCTCGCGCAAGCCGCGAACGTTCTGCGCACTCATCCAACCTTGACGCTGCGCGTGACCGGCCATGCCGATGCCGATGGTTCCAGCCAATACAATGAAACGCTCGCAATGGGCCGCGCGAAACAAGTTAAACGCTATTTAACCATTTTTGGCTTAGAGCCCAACCGAGTTCAAACTCAGTCGGTCGGTGACACCCTGCCCCTTTTCGAAGGCGATAGTGCTGGTGTCAAACTCACCAACCGCCGCGTAAGTGTCGAAGTACTTGACGCAGAAGAGGTGACGCAAGGAGGCCTGCATGGCATGGAGTAAATGGCTTATCGCACTATGTCTCGCATTTAGCGTTCAAGCTTGGGCGGTAGAGCGCGTGCAAGTAGGCGATCTCATTCAAGTCGACTTACCTGGAGAAGAGACGCTCAACAAAGGCTTCCAAGTGGACAAACGGGGGCGAATCTCTCTGCCTGAAGTGGGCGCACTGTATGTGGCAGGCTACAACGAAGCGCAGCTCGAATCCGCGGTGCGACAATCGCTTGAGCGGGTGTTTCGCGATCTTTCCAACCTCACGGTGTTTATCGCTGAGCAACAGATCCTTGTCTCAGTACAAGGTTATGTCAACTCACCCGGCGAATACACTCTGGCAAAAAGTGCCGATGTACAAATGGCCATTTTCGCAGCGGGCGGTCTACGTTCTGGCGCTCAGTTGAACAACATGTTGCTTAAGCGCGGCGCTGAGAAACAGTCGTTTAATTACAAATCTTTTCTTGATACGGGCGATGAAAGTTTGCTGCCCGAACTGGCATCCCTTGACACCATTTTTGTCCCAGCATCTCCGCTGGTAGGTAACATAGAACAAGAGTTCGATGCCGCCAAGCTCGCCAATTCCGGTGACAGCGCCGACGCGCGCACCGCCATCAAGGTGTTTGGCGAAGTGAATGCACCGGGCTCGTTTAGCTACAAAGCACAAACAGATCTGGTTGATATTCTAATGCGTGCTGGCGGCGTGACTCGCTATGCCTCTGTTGAGCAGATCCGCGTCATCAGTGAAAACTCGCCGCAAAAATTTAATCTCAAAGCCTATCTCGACAGCGGCGACACCTCGCTGCTCCCTACGATCAATCCAGGCACGACCATTTTTGTACCCAAGCAAGAAGAAGAGATTCGTGCGGGGGCCAACGTGGTTTACATCATGGGCGAAGTGGCAAGTCCCGGCGCGTACGAAAGTAAAAACGGCGCCTCTTTTATGGATATTTTGGCCAATGCAGGCGGACCAACCCGCTTTGCCGAGTCTCGCCAGATCCGTCTCATCAAAGCCAATGGCGATGTTGTCAAATTTGACCTAACGGCGTTTACAGAAGGTTTAAATCCGCAAGCCATGCCTGCCATTGAGTCTGGCGACGCCATTTTCGTACCGGAAAAAACCGATATGAATGAAAAGTCGTGGCTTAAAATAGCGCCTAACCGTGCGGTGAGCGTGATTGGTGAAGTAGTGAGACCGGGGCGCATCGAATGGTCAGACGAAATGGATTTGATGGACTTGCTTGCCCATGTCGGTGGCCCGACATTGCGCGCCGACACCTCAAAGATTGAAGTGGTGACCGCCGATGGAACGTTGCATAAATTTAACCTTGATACCTTCATTCTTGAAGGCGCGCCAAGTCAGGCACTGCCTCGCATTAGCGCCGGTTCGATTGTGCGTGTACACGATCTTCCGCAAGATCCCAGTGACAACAAGTCGCAATGGGTGCGCCAGAGCTCCGATGCCTCTATCTATGTATTTGGCCAAGTCAACGCCCCCGGTCGCTACCGCTTTACCAAAGAGATGCATTTTCTTGATATTCTCTCCGCGGCTGACGGCCCAACCAAAGACGCCGATATTCACAACATTCGTGTCACCCACAGAGACAAACGCTACGCTAAAGTGAGCAAACTTAACCTTTCGCTTTACTTTGAGACGGGCGACGAAAGCCTGCTGCCTAATGTGACGATGGGTGACACTATTTATATCCCCGAGAAAGATAAAGTGTGGTTGGATACGCCCAAAGAGTCCACCGTGCGCGTGCTTGGGGCGGTCAATAGCCCGGGTCGCTATGTGTTTGACGACAACATGACCATTCTTGACCTACTGGCTGAAGCCGGCGGCCCGTCAGACAGAGCCTATCTAGAGAAGATTTCCATCGTCAACATGTCCTGCTGTCAGGGGCAAGCAAGAACCTTTGACCTGGTTGATTTCAGTAAAACCGCCAATATCTACCAACTGCCTGTATTGCGCGCGGGTGACACCATCTATGTGCCCGATCGCAATGAGAGCTTTCTTGAGAAAGCACGTGTGGGTTTAGAAGATATTCTGCGACTCACAACAACCATAGTATTGATAGGAGCGCTGTAATGACGATTCCTGCGACTCATGCTGAAATTGAGCAACTCTATCTCGCCGCTGAAATGCAAGGCTGTCGCTCGATCTGTATTACCTCGTGCAATTCAGGTGACGGCGTCACGTCTGTTGCAACAGCTTTGGCAGAGCGCTATCTGCTCTCCGGCCTCAAAACCTTGGTGGTGGATTTAAACACCTTCCACCCCTCGCTTATCCCGAGCCTATCAGCGATAGACAATCAAGATATGCCCGGCATGTTGCTTGAACACGAAGTGAGCCACAAGCTGTTTACCGGTGTGCCAGCCCCCACCACCACCGAGGCACTGCTCGAGTATCGAGACCCGCGCTGTATGAAAGCGCTCATGACGCAATGGCTGAGCTGTTACGACCGCGTGGTATGTGATACCTCGCCAATATTACTGATTAACCGAGGGAATATTCCCGCGCAAGTGGCCGCCACCGCCTGCGATCAAACCGCGATTGTGGTGCTCGGTGGCAGCACCACCACCGGACAACTTGAGAAAGCGACACAACTGCTAAGCAACGAATCCATTTCGCTGCTTGGCAGCGTGTTTAATTTAAAAATTCAACCGACACTCGCGCAAGAAATGGTGCGAGAGCTCAATCGCATTCCTTTCCTTACCCCAAAATTTCGCCGCTATCTGCAAAATAAACTCTTTAGCAACGAGCTGCTCAATCAGCATTGATTCATTCTCTGCTTGCTGAAAGCGCGATCGACGTAACTCTTTCGTTAAATTAAACCGCTGACGGAATATTTTCGACTATTCTTAATGTATATCAGCCGGTTAGAAGGAAGCGATGTGAGTTTAATCGATGAGAGTATCATTAAGCAGATGATCCAAGATACCAGTGCAGATGTGGTGCCGATGCTGATCGACCACTTTGTTGAAGAGACCCAATCACGCATTCAGCGCATCATGCAAGCGGCCAACGACAACGACAAATCTGTACTTGAATTTGAAAGTCATACTCTGGGCAGTGCCTCGTTAGCGCTCGGCTGTCGGCGTCTCTCCAACCTTGCACGAAAAATCGAGCACCTCTGTCTGGATGATAAAGCCGCACCTGCGTTCGCGCTGTGTCCTGAGCTCAACCAGCTGACACAGGAATCGATCCAAGCCCTACAAGAACGACAACAACAGGGCTTTTGAGTGCTCGCTTCACACCAAGCGCTCAGTACTCGCAGCCAATACCAAGGACTTAACCAAGGAATCAATCATGCGATCTAAAGTACTTCTTATCGAGGATTCAACGTCCCTCGCGATTTTGTATAAGGAATACGTCAAACATGAAGACTTTGATATGTTTCATGTTGAGACAGGGCGGGACGCAATGGCGTTTATTGAGCGCCACGCGCCCAATCTGGTGATTCTCGATCTCAAATTGCCCGATATGGATGGTGAAGACATTTTAGATTGGATCAATGAAAAGCAGATCCCAACATCGGTGGTGGTGGCCACCGCGCATGGCTCCGTCAATCTTGCGGTGAGCCTAGTGCAAAAAGGCGCGAAAGACTTTTTAGAGAAACCGATCAATGCAGACCGACTGATCACTTCCATCAATCTGCACATCAAGCAAGCCAAGCTTGAGCACCTTGTTGAAGACATTGAAGCCAAGTTCGACCGACCTCAATTTCATGGTTTTATTGGCTCTAGCTTGCCGATGCAAGGCGTCTATAAAATCATTGATTCGGTCGCCCCCACCAGCGCGAGCGTGTTTATCGTCGGTGAGAGTGGTACGGGTAAAGAAGTGTGCGCTGAAGCCATTCACAATGAAAGCAAACGACGCGACAACGCCTTTATTGCCATTAACTGCGGCGCGATACCCAAAGATCTGATGGAAAGCGAGATTTTTGGCCATGTCAAAGGCGCCTTTACTGGCGCGACGGCGGATCGCAAAGGCGCCGCGTCAATGGCCCACGGCGGCACCCTATTTTTGGATGAGCTGTGTGAAATGGAGCTGGAAATGCAAAAGAAACTGCTGCGTTTTCTGCAAACGGGCACCTTTACGCCCCTCGGCGGTAGCAAAGAGATGAAGGTGGATGTCCGAATCATCTGCGCGACTAACCGTGATCCTCTCAAAGAGGTTGAAGAAGGCCGCTTTCGAGAAGACCTTTACTACCGTGTCCATGTCGTGCCGATTGAAATGCCGCCGCTGCGCGAACGAGGCAACGATATTGTCACGCTCGCCAAACATTTTCTCACCCTCTATGCCAAAGAAGACGGCAAAAAATTCACCTCTATTCGCCGGGAAGCCGAAACGGCGCTCAAGCGCTACGCCTGGCCGGGCAATGTGCGTCAATTGCAAAACATCATGCGTAACATTGTAGTGCTCAATGACGATACCCAATTGCAATACGATCATTTGCCAGAGCAAATTACCCGCGGTAAAACCGCCGCACGAGTTGCCACGCCCGTGCATGTCTCTAGCCCTGCCGCCACGCAAACTGTGCCGCCCTCACCTCAGCCAGAACTCGGCGTCGCCGCACAAAGCGCTGACGAGCCTATCACTCATGTTGAAGATAAACCAATCTCCATCCGGCCCATGTGGCAAATCGAGCGAGAAGCCATTCAGCAAGCGATTGAGTATTGTGATGGCAACGTGCTCAATGCCGCTGTTTTGTTGGAGTTGAGCCCTTCGACCGTCTATCGCAAAAAGCAGGCATGGGAAAATGATGAGCAGCAAGAGCTCACCTAAAACCGTCTGGTTGATGATCGATTCACTCACCTACGGCGGCATCGAAACCCATGTCTTGCAGCTGGCGACCGGACTTATCCGCAATCACGTACCGGTTCGCGTGTTCTTGGTCAGACGCTATGGTTCAGCCAGCCCACTCGAACAAAAACTTCGTGATATAGGTGTCGACGTCGACTGTCTCTCAGACAGCGGTCAGTCGCCCCTGTTTGCCTTAATTGAAAGAGTAAAACAGAACGCACCGCAGTGCGTGCATTGCCACGGCTACAAAGCAAGTTTAATGGGGAAAGTGGCGAGGTTAATCACGGGCGTGCGTCAACTCTCCACCTACCATGCTGGCGAAGTGCCCAGTGGTAAAGTGTGGCTCTACGATGCTCTAGACCGCTACAGCGCGTTTATGTCTCACCACACACTCTGTGTCAGCGATGCAATTCGCGCTCGCATCCCGTTTCGTTCTAAGTTACAAAACAACTTTATCGACACGCAAGGTATTGCGGCTTCAGTCGGTCATCAAATCGCCTATGTCGGTCGGCTCAGTTTTGAAAAAGCGCCAGATCGCTTCGTCGGCCTTGCCAAAGCACTTCCTAATCACCATTTTGATGTTTACGGTACTGGGCCAGAAGAGGCCAAAAGCCAGCAGCCGCGACTCGCTAACCTCACCTTTCATGGTCATCAAGCTGAGATGAATAGAATCTGGCCCGACATCGGCGTATTGGTCATTCCTTCGCGCTTTGAAGGATTGCCCATGACAGCGCTGGAAGCGATGGCACGGGGAATCATCGTCATCGCAATGGATGTCGGTAATTTGAGCCGACTGATTAAACACGGTAAAAATGGCTTTCTCGTTAGTGATCCTGCCCAATTACCCGATACGCTGTGCCAAGTGCTGGCACTTGATAACGCGCAAGAGCAGGCTCTGCGTCACAGCGCCGTAGAGACAGTTCGTCGCCACTACTCCCTGCGCGCGGCATTGCCGACGCTACTCAAACTCTACTATGGACCTCACTACCAAAGTGATTGTCAATTTGAGAATTTAAACTGAACCTCATCCTACGCAGATAAATAACCAATAAATTCAATTATTTACACACAAAGCACAGTTGGCACCCTCCTTGCTATATGGTTGTTATGCTCATTAACCGCTAAGGAGAAGCCCCATGGCCAAGCGTATTCTTTTTGTTCATTACGGCAGTGATTGGATTCGTGGCAGCGAAAAGTGTTTGCTCGACCAAATCAAATACGTCGCGCGCCTCGGCTATTACCCAATGGTGTGGACCAATAACCCTTCGCTGGCAAAACAAGTCGAGCTGATGAGTCTACGCTGTCAGTTGGATGAGTTCCCGCTGCTACTCGGTTGGAGTAAGCCGCGCTTGGATGTCTCAGCTTGGTCAGGATTAGTCAAAAAGGCCACCGTCATGCTGCACAAGTTGAATGTTGACCTTATTCACGTCAACAGTGGCGCGCCCTGTCAGTGGATGATTCCCGCTTCCCGCGCGACGGGTACGCCATTGGTTACGCAGCTTCACTGCCCTTACACGGCCCGCGATCGCATGACGCTGGGCATTCACCTTTCGCCGCATGTGATTACCGTTAGCCGATACGTGGCGCGCACGCTCTTGCGTGATGGCTTTGATAAACGCAGGCTCTCTGTTATCCACAACGGTATTGATGTCACCGCACTTGAAACCCAGCCTGAAGTGAATGTGCGCGAAGAGCTTGGCCTCGGGGCTGATGATTTTCTTTTTGCCACTGTCGGCTCGCTCATTCACCGTAAGGGCATTGATCGCATCATTACCTCCCTTCGCCATGTGGTGCTTGAGTATCCAAATACGAAGCTGGTTGTGATTGGTGATGGCCCACAACGCGATCACTTAGAGCAGCAGTGTGACTATCTGCACCTACAAGAACACGTTAATTTTGTGGGCGAGCAGAGCCATGTCGTGGGTTGGTTGAAAGGGTGTGACGCCTTTATCAGCGGCGCTCGAAGTGAGGCGTTTGGACTTGTGGTCGCCGAAGCCGCCATTGCACAGATCCCCGTCGTGGCGCCTTATGAAGGCGGCATTCCTGAGTTTGTTCTGCATGGTAAAACCGGCGTCCTCTACGTGAATCAAGGCTACGGCCCGATGGCGAATGCGATGCGCAATGTCATCAACAGTGAAGCACTGCGTGACAGCTTAGTAGCAAACGCCTATCAGCACATCACTGAGCATTATGACACCTCGGTAGCGTGCGCCAATATTGAGCGCGTATATCGCAAGCTGATCAAGCAAAAGCTGCCGAAGAAAGTGGGTGTGCTTCGCACTCTACTGCCCATCAAAACCGCCATCAGCAACCGACTCAGCTTTGGAGGTCAACATGGCTAAATCACCCCGCTCATCAGCCCTCGTGTTTGATCCGATTCCCTTTAAGGGCGGATCCAAAATTGCCACCGCCGTTGCCCTTGGCACCTGTAAAGTCAATTCAAAGCGCTTTGTTATCGCCACCGTGGACCCAACGTTTTGGCGCAATTCGGATTTTTATCGTACCCACGATGTGCAAGTGGTGCGTCTCTGGATCCCCGGTTCACTGCTCAAGCAGCACAACGGTGCGCGCTACTGGTTGTGTCAGCTTTGGTTTATGCTTGCCTTGGCGATGATTTGCGTGACCACTCGTCAGCTCAAGCAGGTGGTCGGCGCGTCTGGTCCTGGGCTGGATATGCCGCTTTATTTGCTCAAGCCCTGTTTTCGTTTTGAGGTGATTCAGTTTATCCACGGCAATGTCGGGCTGTCACGCTCGATTGGGTACTGCTTAACCCAAGCCGATTCGGTGCACTATTTGCCCTCGACCAAAGCCAGCCTTAACCAAGCGTTAAGCTGCTACTTACAAAGCGCGGTCGGTCAGCAAGAGGTTAACGCACTGAGTGAGTGTTACCTTAGCGGCGAGCGCTATGTCGAATTTGTTAATGGCTTGCAAGAGTCTCACTGGCCAAGCGCTTGTCAGCACAAGACACCCGTCTGTTTTTGGGCGGCATCACTGCTTAAATGGAAGGGTTTGGATCTGTTTGTGCAAGCGCTTAAAACCGCACATCAGCGCACCCGCTTTGCAACCCACATCTGCTATTTGATTCCGACATCGACCACACTGCCAGTTTCGCGCGCACCGGTATTATTGAAATACACCGAATGGCACCATGATCCAGACAATCTCGACACCCTGCGCCGTGAGAGCAACATATTTGTCTCGACCAGTGTCAATGAGCCTTTCGGTCTCTCGATTCTTGAAGCGCTCGCCGCAGGGATGTGCGTCATCCTCCCTCAAGATGGATCTTACTGGGATCAAGTGCTGACCGACGGCGAGCACTGCATCAAATATCCGGCGGGCGACACCGAGGCGCTCACCCACGCCATCGAGCAAGCTGTGACGAAAAAGGCACTCTTTTCTACATGTTGTCAAGGCGCGCAGCGCATCGCTAAACGCTATACCGCGACACATTGCTATCAAGCCTTCGCGAACACGCTCAGCGCTGCGTAACCCTAATATCAAGCGTAAACAATGAGATAATCAATACGACAACACAGAGGATGTCACTATGACCAATCAGAATCCGATAGCACAGATGGGACTTTATGCCCTCAGCCTTATCGCAATGAAAGGTTCAGCGCTGATCGCCCTGCCGTTTGTCGCCCGATACCTCAGCCCTAATGCGCTTGGTCAATTAGAACTGATTGGTTCGGTGACCATGTTTCTAAGCCTGGTCGTCGGGTTAGCCATGCATGAAAACCTCTATCGATTTATTGCTGTTGAAGAGGCGCGCAATACTCGCAAACGTCTCGCCAGCAAACTCTACAGCGTGACTATTCTGATTTCTCTGCTTCTCAGCGCCTTTGCGGGTGTGACGCTATTTGCCTCGTCACCCAGCGATTTATCTGCACAGCACATTGCTCTCATCGCCTTAGCTGTGAGCTACGAAGCGCCGCTGGCCATCTGTTTAGCTTGGCTGCGTTTGAACGATCAAGCGAGTCTGTTCGTCAAACTGACCCTTGCGACTGTGGCCGTTCAGCTTGGCGGCCTATTTACGTTGCTGCAATTTACCACCAGTATCACTGCCATTGTGGCCTGGAATGTAACCTGCACATTGGGCCAATTCCTCTTTCTGCATCTATCGCTGCGCTTTCGATTGTCACTGCCAAGCAGAGCGACACTGCTGCGTTACCTGCGCTATTCAACGCCCATTATGCTTTCTGCGATGGTGGCGTTTGGTATGAGTGGTGCTGAGCGCTGGTTTATCGCGGCGGGCAATAATCTCGATCAGCTTGGTCTTTATGCGGTTGCCGCTAAATTTGCGCTGGCGGTGGGCATTTTGATTCAACCGTTTCATATGATGTGGATGCCCAAACGCTTTGCGCATCTGGAAAAAGGTCAACAAGGCTACGTGGTGCGCATGACTCAGCTTGGCGTGCTGTGCCTCACCCTAATCGCGGTGAGCGTTGGCGTGTTTGCCCAGCTCTTTATCAAGGTGGCGATGCCCGCTAGCTACCAGGACGCGGCATTACTGTTGCCTTTGGCAATCATCATCATGGTATTAAAAGAGCTTACCGAGCTGACCAACATCGGGCTACTGGCGGCAAAGCAATCGCGATGGTTGCTGCTGTCGAACGTGATCGCGACAACAGCCGCCTTACTACTATGCGCATGGTTTTACGAGATGGGCGCAGGCGCGATTCTCATCTGCCTCGGCTTTGGTCAAGCTGTACGCTTTGTGCTTGTGCTCACGCTAAGTCAGCGTCATCACCCACTACCATTTCATCTCGCTTGGCTAATCCAAGTCATCACACTGAGCGTGGTGACGGTATTGACGCCTCTCTGGCTCGAAGATCAAGGGCTGTATATGGCGATCAGCGCGTTGAGCTTAATCGGTCTCTTCGCTTTGTCTCTCTTCGCCAAACTGTTCTCTTTAGTGGACTTAGTGGCGCAAAAAGTGCTGATTTCCAAGCTAAGCACTATGCTTAAACGAAGCCCAGCGCATTAACCATGCGGCAGGTCGCGCTGACAATGTGCCAATGTCCCTAACCCATTTCACCTCACTGATAGCATGGGAGCCAAACGATGGTGGTTGCAAGTAAATGGATGACACTCAGCGCCATGACGGTGCTCTGCCTGACGCTGTTTGCATTGTGGCAGTTTCTCCCTCACCCAGCCGTGATCGTGGTGCTGTGCTTTTTGCCGTTTGCGCTGCTGTTTGTGCTGCGATTTTCCTTCTGGTTGGTGATGTTTTTTGTTCTGTTTTCGTTTTTTCGCATCCATGAAGCGCTCCCAGCCCTCTACTCACTGAAAATCCCGTTATTGCTTTCACTTGGCGCGCTATCGGCGCTGCTTTGGCATGCCATCATTACCCGTAAATTGGAGATGTATTGGCACCCAGCCTTCACTTGGCTGAGCGTGTTCTGGGCGTTGGTTATTTTTGGCGCGGTGACCTCATCGAACCCGGGAATTGCAATTGAATACATCAAAAACATCTATTGGAAGATCATTATTATGACGTTCGCCGTCGCGTGGTTGCTCGACAATGAAGAGGCGGTAAAACACTTTTCAATTTGGATTGTTATTGCAGGAACCCTGATTGCTATCGTGGCGATATCCAATTCACTGTCCGGGGTTGGATTGGTAGAGGGGACGCGGGTCACTATAGGTCGCCATTTGGGGTCAGTACTTGGCGATCCGAACGATCTCTCTCTGGTGCTGATGTTCCCGTTGGCGTTTGCCGTCAGTTTAGCCACCGCCAAAGAGATTGGCCCGCTGCGCTATCTCGCCTTTGGGGCCATGCTGCTTACCATGTGGGCGGTGATCGCCACACAGAGCCGCGGCGGCCTGCTTGGTTCATTGGCGGTATTTGGCATCTTCGGTCTAAAAATGATTCGCTCCAAAACTTTACTGATCACGCTGGGCGTAGTCGCCATGCTGGTGCTGTTTGCGTTGGCGGGTGTGTCAGATCGTCAATCGGGCGGAGCGGCAGAGGAAGGCATCGACGCCTCCGCCATGGGCCGGCTCTACGCGTGGGAAGCAGCGTTTAAAATGGCGCTGGACAACCCGCTGACGGGCGTGGGTTTAAACAACTTTTTCCCCAATTACTTTTTCTACAGCTCGCATTGGGATGGAGTCAATCACGCGGTGCACAGCACTTGGTTCGGCGTGCTGGCTGAAACCGGGTTTCTCGGTTTGATTGTCTTTTGCGGCATTATCGTTAAATTGATTCTCACCAGTCGCAGCGCACTCGCCATTTTAGATAAGCCAAAGTGCGACTGTTCCACCTATTTACGTGCAACGACCTTCGCCACCTATGCCGGTCTGGTGGGCACCATTGTCTCGGGTACCTTCCTTACCCAAGGCTTCACTTGGCCGCTGTATATCCTCGCCTCAATATGCATCGCCACCGCCAAATTGAGTCAAAACTATTCTCAAATTGAGAATGCCGCCAACGAACAAACGTAAGCCACTGAAATTTAGGTTTTTATATTTTGGCACACTCTGTGAAGTGTTCAGGGATACACACTCATAACACCTTCAGAGGCAACTATGTTGGCGACCCATTTAAACACCTTCAAACTGTGGCTGCGCGATGGCGATAGCCCCTCGAAACAGCGTGCTTTCCAAACGCTTAAAGCGATTCGTGCTTGTGACCTTCCCTTTCCCACCGCGCTTTGCCGTTTGATGTACCACGCTCATCGCACTGTCTCACTCACAGTACAAACACTGCTGCGCGTTCTTTGGCACACGCCAATTTTTAAAGGTCGGGTGAACCAATGCGGTAAACGCTTGTATTTGTACGGAGGCGTTCCTTACGTGTCAGGCGCGCTAGAGATACATATCGCCGATGACGCGCGCATCAGCGGCCACACCACCTTTTCTGCCCGCCCTCAATCTCAACGCCCCACACTGGTGGTGGGCAGTAATACCGACATCGGCTGGCAAACCACCATCGCCGTGGGCAGCAGAGTGATCATCGGCGATCACGTTCGCATTGCGGGGCGTGCTTTTCTGTTTGGCTATTCGGGCCACTCGTTAGATCCGCAACTTCGCGCGTTAGGCGAAGGGGATTTAGACAAAGACATCGGCGATATCATCTTAGAACGCGATGTCTGGCTTGGCACCAATGTCACTGTCTGCCCTAGTGTGACGATCGGCCAAGGCACCGTCGTGGCCGCTGGCAGCGTCGTCACCAAGTCACTACCGGCGTTTGTGGTCGCGGCGGGCAACCCTGCCAAAGTGGTCAATTCCTTACCCTTTAGCGACAAATCTTTTAGCGATAAAACCTCTAGCGAAGAGAAGGAGTAACCCATGCGCGATTTGATTGTTTTCGGTGAAGACTTCACAGGCCTGCCTTCGAGCACGCAGCACCTCATTCGCACATTGGCACAGACGCGCCGCGTGTTGTGGGTCAACTCTATTGGCCTGCGCCAACCCAAATGGACTTTGAGCGATCTCAAACGCGCCGGGCAAAAGCTGCTTGGGCGAGGCAAAGGAGGCTATGCCAGTCAAACGCGTCAACATCCAAATATTCAGGTGATCAATTTACGTACCGTGCCTGCGCCGCGCTCTGCTCTAGCAAGACGCGTTGCGCGTGACATGATGATTGCGCAGCTCAAACCGTGGATACAAAAACTCAAGTTACGCTCGCCAATTCTCTGGACCTCTCTGCCAACGGCGGCTGATTTGTGCGGCCATCTTGGCGAGTCAGCGGTGGTGTATTATTGCGGCGATGATTTCTCCTCTTTGGCGGGAGTGGATCACGCCTGCGTCGCCCAGCACGAAGCGACACTGGTCGAGCATGCGGATTTGATCCTCACCTCCGCCGCTGCCCTACTGACGCGATTTCCCGCCAGTAAAACCCACTACTTACCGCATGGTGTTGACCTCGAACTGTTTGAGTCCTTCACCGAGCGAGCCCAGGATCTACCCAATGACGGCAAACCGATTGCCGGTTTTTATGGCAGCGTCTCCAATTGGCTCGATTACCCCTTGATTGATGCTATCTCTGCGCGTCATCCAGAGTGGCATTTCGTCTTCATCGGGCCGCAAGAACTCAGCCATAATCCACTACCAAAGCGCGATAACGTCCACTATCTCGGCCCCAAAGCGCACCATGAATTGCCTCAATATAGCCAGCACTGGTCGGTTGGATTGCTGCCTTTTGTTGATAATGAACAAATCGCGGCATGCAATCCTCTGAAGCTGCGTGAATACCTCGCCGCGGGTAAACCTGTGATCTCAAGTCGTTTTCCTGCCGCCTTGGATTACAAAAATCATCTACATTTAATAGACGGTGTCGAATGTTTTTCTCGCGCGCTCAGAGCGATAGAAACACAACGCACCCATAAGCCAGCGGCTAATCTGCGCGAAGAGAGCTGGCAAGCAAGAGGCAAGGAAGTCGCAACGCTGCTGGAGGCGCTATGAATGAGCTTAAACTGCGGTTAATGCAGATACTAAACGGGGCGTGGCGGCAGCGCTACGTCATCGTTGTGCCTATTCTGATCATGCCGTTTGTTGGGCTAGCAGTCAGCCACCTTGCCCCCGTCAAATACACCTCGCACACCAGTATGCTGATCCAAGAGACCGCCAAAATGAATCCGTTTTTGGAGGATTTAGCCGTCTCGTCGATGATCAAAGAACGACTTACGGCCTTAAGCACCTTGCTTAAAAGCCGCCATGTGTTAACCGCAGTGGCGACCAAGCATCAGTTGATTGACGACAATACGTCACCCCAAGAGGCAGAGTTTATTATCAACAAACTGGCAGAGAGTCTCAGCGTGACGCAGCCTGGCAAAGATTTCTTGCAGATCACCTTTACCGCAAGTTCGCCAAGCGGGATGAAAGAGCTGTTAGAGTCCATCAGCGATCAGTTTATTGACCAGCTGTTGGCACCTGAGCGCTCAAGCATCGAAGATTCAGCCAACTTCCTCGCCATGCACATTGACAAACGTCGCCAAGAACTCGATGACGCCGAACTCAAACTGGCCAAGTTTCGCAACCAATACGCCTCCGTCACTCCTGAAATGCAAAGCCAAGCCCTCGGCAGACTGGCATCGCTCAAGCAAAGCTTGGCAGAAAAACAAGCGGAGCTGGCCGGGGTAAAACGCAGCTTAGGTTCTTTGGATGAGCAACTGTCAAAAACCAATCCTGTGGTTGGCAAAATTGAGGATCAAATCATTGAGATCCGCAGCGAACTGACGCTACTGAAAGCGAAATACACCGATAACCACAGTGCAGTGAAAGGTAAAGAGCGTGAATTGCAGCGCCTTGAAAGCGAGCGCGAGGCGTTGTTGTCCGTCAAACAAAACGCCGTCTCGAGCGATCAATTGTGGGACATCGCCAGCAGTACAGATTTGGATGATATCCGCCGTATGCAGCCCTTATTAGTCACCCAACTGCAAAGCCTGCAAGTGGAACGTGGACGCTACGAATCACTGAACGAAGAAACAAAGAGCCTTGAAGTGATCATTGCCGATCTTGAACAGCAAGCCAATCAATTTGGTGACAACGCGCGTGAGATGTTTCGTCTTCAGCGTGATGTCGCCAACAAGCAGCAGCTCTATGACGAGTTATTGCAGCGCTATGAAATGGCGCAGCTCACCGGATCGCTCGGTATGTTTGAGCAAAGCAAACGGGTCAAAATCATTGATTTGCCCTACACACCGACCACACCCAATAACCTCCCCACTATCGTATTTATCATCGCGGGGTTATTCGCAGGCATCGGCCTAGGTTGCGGTATTGCCACGTTTATTGAGTTGTTTGACACCTCCATTCGCACCCGCCAAGAGATCCAAGCGATCACCGGCAGCCCCGTCATCACCTCTATTCCTAAGATCGCGAACTATAACGAATTTCAAATTGACAATGGCCGTGTGTCAAAATAGGAATAGATTTTAACTTGCTGAAATATAATCAAATAAAAGTCGGCACACATACTGCAGTTCCATAGTAACCATCACGGAACGATCATCAGTATGAGGTGCCTATGACCACACAACGTAAACTTACCTTTCATGTTGTTCAACATCTCACCCCCGGCGGGATAGAGACATTAGCGATTAACATGACCAAGCTCGAGTCTCCCGAACATAAAGTCCTCATCATCAGCCTTGAAGGTCAACTTCAACAAGTGATTGACGCCTGGCCTGCGCTTGCAGAGATTCAAGACAAACTACTGTTTCTTGGCAAAGGTCCGGGGGTAGAGTTAAAGACATGGCGCACGCTCTACCGGCTATTTCGAATCATGCAGCCGGATGTAGTGCATACCCATCATATTGGTCCACTGCTTTACGCCAGTGTCGCGGCACGCATGGCGGGGGTGAAACATCGAATTCATACTGAGCACGATGCGTGGCACCTTGAAAACAGCAAGTCACGCTGGGTACAGGGCGCCGCACTCGCTTTCGCCAAGCCGTGGCTGGTGGCCGATGCGCAGCATGTCAAAGGGGTGATCGACGGCCACTTTGGCTATTCTCGCTCCACCGTGATTCACAACGGGATTGATTGCGCACGCTTCAAACCGGCCGCAAAGCCACTGGCTAGACAAGCGCTCGGTTTACCGACCGATAAAAGGCTCATTGGCTGTGCGGGTCGCTTAGAAAACGTCAAAGGACACGATGTCGCAATACGTGCACTGGCAACACTGCCAAGCCACTACCATCTCGTCATTGCCGGCAGAGGCAGTGAGCGTGAGTCATTGATTGTGCTCGCCCGCGATCTAGGCGTCGAGTCTCGGCTCACTCTACTTGGATTGGTAGAAGATACCGCGCGCTTTTACCCATGCTTAGACGTATTTGTTCAACCTTCACGCTTTGAAGGGTTTCCTCTCGCGACGCTGGAAGCGCAAGCGTGTGGCATTGCTACTGTCGCGACCGATGTCGGCGGCACTGCGGACACCTTGTGTCCACAATCTAGCCTGCTGATTGAACCAGACAACGTCACCGCCCTCAGCGAAGCCATTTTGGCTCTAGAGCGCCGAGCACTCCCCCTCTCACCGCGCCCGTTTGTTGAAAGACAATTTGAGATACGCGAGATGATCAAAGCCTATCAAATGCTTACTAAGGAGGCATGCGCATGAGCGATACGATGTTAATTGCGCTATTTGCCCTGTCCGCCAGTTTGGTGATTTACCATCATATTGGCTATCCACTTCTATTGGCGTGGTATGCGAAAAACCATCCCGTCAACGCGCCGCGCCATGCCAATCGTGGTTTTAAAGCGCAGAAAGAGGATGAACAATGTGCTTCCATCACCATTTTGGTTCCCGCTTACAATGAACAAGCTTGGATTGCGGAAAAAATTCGTAACCTAGCCTGTTTAGATTACCCCAAGCACAAATACCAAGTGATGATTCTGTGTGACGGCTGCACTGATGACACCGTGGATATCGCCCAGCAAACGGTGCAAGAGGCCATCTGCGCCGATACCCACTTCGAAATCAAGAATTTTGCCACCAACCGCGGTAAAGTCGCGGTGCTGAATGAGCAGATTCCTTTGGTGACTACGCAACTCACCGCGCTCAGTGATGTCTCTGCAATCATCTCTGTGGATGCGCTGATACTTGCTAATACTCATTTCCAAAACCGTCAGGTTGGCGTGGTCAATGGTCACTACCAGCTGTTTGGCAGCCAGCATCAAGGCGAAAACCGTTATTGGCAGTATCAGACCAAAGTCAAACAGCAAGAGGTCAGCTTAGGTTCGACTTTAGGCGCACATGGCGCGTTTTATCTCTTTCGCACTTCTCTTTTTGATTCTCTCGATGAGAATACCATCAACGACGATTTCATTTTGCCGATGCGCATTGTGAAAAAAGGCTACCAAGCGGTCTATGAACCTGAGCTCGTCGCGCTCGAACTCGAGCCCACTGACCCAGACAATGATTTCAAACGTCGCCTGCGCATCTCAGCAGGAAACATGCAGCAAGTCATACAGTTAGCAGACATGCTCTTACCCAAATACCGCGGGGTTGCTTTTGCTTTTCTCTCTGGCAAAGGGCTCAGACTCGCCACGCCGTATCTATTGATTGTCTGTTTTGTTACCTCTTTACTACTTGCAAGCTACCCGCTGTTTAGTTTGGCATTGTTCGTGCAATGCCTCTTATACACAACCGCTGTGTTGAGTTACTTTTTTCCCATCCTCTTTCGTCACAAGGTGTGCAAAGTGATGTTGTATGTGGTGATGGGTCATTACGCAAATTTTGTCGGTGGTCTGCGCTATCTATGTGGCGTCGGCGCCAAAGGTTGGACTGGTCAAAACCAGTAACAGGAGTTCATTATGTCTGCTTACACTACGATTAAACATTCTAAACGCGCGTTCGACGTTACCGTTGCCCTGATTGGTCTGGTCTTATCCGCGCCCATTTTTGTGTTGGTCGCCCTCGCTGTCAAGCTCACCTCTCCAGGCCCGGTGCTCTACAAGCAGTTGCGAGTAGGTCAATCCAGCCCCGACCGAATGGCGCTGTTCGAAATCATTAAGTTTCGTACCATGTATCAAGACGCGGAGAAAGTGAGTGGCGCGGTCTGGGCTATCGACAACGATCCACGAATCACTCCTGTCGGCCGTTTCCTTAGAAAAACCCGCCTTGATGAGATCCCCCAGCTGCTTAATGTCATCAAAGGGGAAATGTCACTGATTGGCCCGCGCCCAGAACGCCCAGTCTTTTATCAAAAATTGGAGACCGCTATTCCCTACTTTGCCGACCGCACCTATGGCGTTATGCCCGGCATCACAGGCCTTGCGCAAGTGAACCAAGGTTACGACTCCTGCATCGACGATGTACGCCGTAAAGTCGGCTTCGACCACAGCTACGCACTCTCTTTGTCGTCAGTGAAGTCTTGGTTACTGATGGACATGGCGATCATGACCAAAACCGTCAGCGTAATGTTCAACGGCCGAGGCCGCTAACACGTGACCCAATGCACACTTTACCGCCAATGGCGTCTAAAACGGCGCCAATTCGATTAGATATAAAGCAAACGCACTCAAATCATTGAAATTAGGCTTGCACAGGGAATTAAGACTGGTTAATATTCTCGGCGTTCCAAGGGAATGCGTCCGTAGCTCAGTTGGTTAGAGCACCACCTTGACATGGTGGGGGTCGGTGATTCGAGTTCACTCGGACGCACCATTCCTTTCTGAATCAAGTTCAGTGGAACAAGAATTTGGGTCCGTAGCTCAGTTGGTTAGAGTACTACCTTGACATGGTAGGGGTCGGCGATTCGAGTTCGCCCGGACCCACCAAATTCGTTCTTAAAGAACAAGCACAAAGCCCGCATCTTGCGGGCTTTGTTGTTTTTAATCACTGTAATTTTGTGTTGATTAAATCCTAAATTCTTACCCTACTCCCGTAATTACTAAGTGCATACACATTCATTTTTTATTCACCTACAACAATCAACTTAATACTCAAAAATGCTCGGTGTCCATCTGGTGTCCAAAATGGTGGCTAAATAAAAATTGTTTGGTGACCAAAACGGTGTCCAAACTGAAAGTTGTAGGACTCAATTTCGGTGTCCTTGAGATATAGAAGTCACGTCATTTATTACAGTTGCAAAGAGTCATTTTTGGTTCAACCCACCGCAGAAGGAAGGCCTCCAATTCGGTGTCCATGAAATATAGAAGGCTCCCCCACGTTGCTGTAGCCAACGCAATCGCTCACATCGCCAGACGTAAAAAAGCCAAGCTAAATCCGCTTGGCTTTCACAGTATCGAAACTGTTTACTCAAGAAGCGGTCGATTCAAGCTCTTGTTCAGCAATCGAGAGCATGGCGAACTCTTCTTCTGCGGTACCCGCTACTAAGTTATTGCGGCTATAGAGACCATAGTAGGCACCACCAATCACGAACAAGCCGAGTGTCATCATAAAGGCAGAGGGATCAAACGCGTACACCCCTGTCATGGCAATCAGTGACAACACCAAACAGATCGTCGATGTGATCACACCGCCCGGTGTTTTGTATGGTCTTGGCAATTCGGGCTGTTTGACTCTAAGCAGAATATGACTCAGTGCCATCAGCGCATAGGACACGGTCGCACCCACTACCGCCATGGCGAGGATCAAATCGCCCTCTCCGGTTAATGACACCACAAAGCCAAAGATCCCAGGGAAGATTAACGCGCGAGAAGGGACTTTATTTTTGCTCGTCAGTGACAAGCTCTTCGGTAAATAACCGGCTCTGGACAAAGCAAACACCAGACGACTGTAGCCATAAATTATAGAAAAGAAAGACGCGACCAGACCGGCAAGCCCTAACACGTTGACAATGGTGGCTATCGTCGGATTACCTGTCAGTTTAAGTGCATCCACTAACGGCACCGCACTGCTACCAATCACGTTTGAGCCTACGGCACCCGCCAACAGAAGCACAACTAACGCCGCAGTAAACAGCAGAAATAACATCGCGCCTATGATGCCTTTAGGTACATCTTTCGCGGGGTCTTTAGCTTCTTCAGCAGCCAGTGGCACCCCTTCCACCGCGAGAAATAGCCACATCGCAAATGGCAACGCTGCCCAAACGCCATACCAACCATAAGGCAGCGCCTCTGTGGCTTGCGCGCTTGCTGGGGCAATATCGAACAGTTTACTGGCGTCAAAATGACCAATAAGCACCGCGGCGGTCAATAGGATGGCGAACACCGCAAGACCGCTGATCACCATCATCACTTTAAGTGCTTCTCCAACACCCGCTAGGTGCACAGCGATAAAGGCGGCATAAAAGAGTGCATAAACCCAAGGCCCATCAATCCCGATCAGTTCATTGACGGCAGACCCAATGAAAATGACAATGGCCGCTGGTGCCAACGCGTACTCAATCAAGACGGCAAGCCCAGTGATAAACCCACCCGTTGGGCCCATGGCTTGTCGTGCAAAACTGTAGCCACCGCCTGCGGCTGGAATCGCGGCAGACATTTCCGCTAAAGAGAGAACCAAGGTTAAATACATGACTGCCATCGCGACGGCGGCAATCAGAAATCCGCCCCAACCCGCTTGGGCAATACCAAAGTTCCACCCTGCGAAATCTCCCGAGATCACATACGAGACCCCTAGTCCTGCTAATAGCACCCAACCGGCGGTGCCTCGTTTCAGTTGCCGTTTGGCAAGGTATTCTTGATGTTTCGTCATAGTGATTCCCTTTACTGTTTTGAAATTAGAAAGTTCGATTGATGTTGTTCACCGAGCGTCATGC
Source organism: Vibrio sp. R15-SG3-ISO1A (assembly GCF_059833955.1). NCBI lineage: Bacteria > Pseudomonadati > Pseudomonadota > Gammaproteobacteria > Vibrionales > Vibrionaceae > Vibrio > Vibrio sp. R15-SG3-ISO1A. Next base: position 26,311 of record NZ_JCBDGH010000090.1, on the reverse strand, counting down.
CATCTTGCTGCTCATCCATACTGGATCGGTCTTTGAGATTAACGCCTGTCAGCTTGAGCGAACGCGCTTCTTCGAGAAGATAACTGGCACGAAAAGCAGCGTCGGAATAGTTCAAACCTTGCGGCCGAATGTTTGAGATGCAGTTTCGCTCAGAGTCTTTACTGCCTCGCTTGGCGCCCCAGGTGAGGTACATCCCCATGCTATCTGGCGAAGTGAGCCCTGGGCGCTCACCAATCAGAACGACAACCATATTGGCATTGAGGCACTGGGCTACATCGTCACCGACTGCCACTCTTCCCTGCTCAACAATCGTGATGGGGGCGATGCGCCAAGGCGCGTTGTGTTGGCTGGTAAGTCTCACAAGCAGAGCTTCTAGCAGTGGCACTGCATGACGCTGGATCGCCACCGATGAGAGGCCATCGGCCACAACGAAGGCCAAGTCATAAGCGTGTTGGTCATGTCGATGCTGCGCGATCACCTCCATGCTCTCTTTGCTCAGTTCACGGCCAAAGTCGGGCCTTTGCAAATATTCGAAGCGGTCGTTGGCTTTTGATTTCACCACAATGGGCTCTCGTCCTATCTGTGAAGTCATTACGCTTGATTGAGTAATGTCCTGCGCCAGTTTGTTAATGTCGAGCGCGCAATGCACCGCATCCATCGCCTTGGCATGGTCAAAACTAAACGACAGCCATTCGTTGGTCGGCACACTGCTTCCGCAACGGCCGAGTGCAATGCGTGCGGAGGTGAAATCTTTCAGTTTCTGCCACGGATTCTCGACCACACTTTCTCGAGCAGGATGAGACTCAAATCTGATCACTTTACCCATCAACTACGCTCCCTGGATTCGATTCATTGCGTTGGAAAACGACTTCGCGACTTGATTACTGAGGCGCACACCGCTGACATCTTCAAAGATCTGCATCTCCATTAACCAACGTTCAAACTCTGGTGCGGGCTTTAGTCCGAGCACTTTTCGCGCATAAAGCGCATCGTGAAAAGAAGTCGTTTGATAGTTGAGCATGATGTCATCAGAGCCAGGGATCCCCATGATGAAGGAGCACTCAGCCACACCAAGCAGCGTCAGCAAGTTATCCATGTCGTTTTGATCCGCGTAAGCATGGTTGGTGTAACAGATGTCGCAACCCATCGGCAGCCCGAGCAGCTTGCCGCAAAAGTGATCTTCTAATCCGGCGCGAATGATTTGCTTCCCATCGAACAGGTACTCAGGACCGATAAAACCCACCACGGTATTCACTAGCAATGGATCAAAGTGACGAGCGACAGCGTAAGCGCGTGTTTCACAAGTCTGCTGATCCACACCGTGAAAGGCATTGGCCGACAGCGCCGTGCCTTGGCCTGTCTCAAAGTACATAACATTGTTGCCCACTGTGCCTCGCTTTAGCGAGAGTGCGGCATCTTGAGCCTCTTTTAGAATATTGAGGTTAATACCAAACGTGTCGTTGGTACCCTGCGTGCCACCGATAGATTGAAAAACTAAATCAACCGGCGCGCCCATTTCAATCGCTTCGATGGTATTGGTCACATGGGTCAGAACACAGGATTGAGTAGGAATGGCGTAATGTTGAATAACATCATCCATGAGGGTCATCAATTTGACCGCTTGCGGCACGTTGTCTGTCGCCGGATTGATGCCGATCACCGCATCGCCATTGCCATACATCAAGCCATCGAAAATGGTCGCGGCGATCCCGTTGAGTGAATCTGTGGGATGGTTAGGCTGAAGGCGTGTGGATAGACGTTGGGGTAAGCCGATCGTGTTGCGAAACGCCGTCACCACCTCACACTTCTTCGCGACGAGAATCAAATCTTGATTGCGCATGATTTTGCTCACTGCCGCGACCATTTCAGGGGTTAGGCCAGGCCGAATTGCGGTCAAAGTGTGGCTATCGGCTTCATCACTCAACAACCAGTCTCTCAAGCCACCCACCGTCAGGTGAGCGATCAACTTGAACGCCTCACGGTCGTGTGTATCGATGATCAAACGCGTGATTTCGTCGTCCTCATAAGGAATAAGAAGATCATCGAGAAATGTGCTCAGTGGCAAGTCCGCCAGCGTCATCTGCGCAATTGCGCGCTCGGTGGCGGATTCTGCGGCCACGCCAGCCAAACGATCGCCTGATCGCTCAGGTGTCGCTTTGGCCATCAGTTCCGTCAGTGAAGCAAAGGTATATACTGTCGTTCCTTGCTGCCGTCGATAAATCGCCATCCGTTACCTCTTTTTGGCTATTGGTGCAGTTCTTGCTCTCTTCATTCCCGGTGAGAGAATGATCTCTTTAAGCGTGTGTTTAAACGGAATGAAGCGAAAACTGTTCCAATCAACTATCAAGAATTGGCAATCTTTAACTCCTTTTTATTCAATGAGTTAATGATGGGCGCCCCACAATGGCGCAAAGTGAAGATTAGGAGTATTACAGGATGGATCTCGATACCCCAACCAGTGAACCAAGCTTGTGCACACGTCACTGTAATGATGCAAATCAGCAAGCAGGCCAATTGATTAACTGGCATCAAGAGTATGATCAACTCAGCGAGGGGAATTTTAGTGGGATGATACAAGAGCGACGGTTTCGTCATCTGCATGTGTTTCGTGAAGACAGTAATCGTTCACTGCGTCAGCAATGCTCGATTGAAGAAGGGATATGGTTAGGTCTCAGCGTCGAGGCTAGTGCGATTACTGTCAACCAGCGGCCGATGAATGCTTCTGATATTCTCGTGCGTGATAGCAACAGCGAGTTTGAACTCGTCACACCGCGAGATTATGCCATCTACGGTATCGTCGCTGACCAGTCAGTGCTTGATCATGTACTGTGTGAAACCGACCATCAAGGTTCCGGTCTCAACCCCGCATTACTTGGAATCACAGACGAGTCATCCGCCAATCTCCTCAGACGTTACCTCAGTGTCCTGCTCAATCCAGAAAGGCATGTATGGTCAGCTCACACTCATCAGCGATTATTGTGTGATTTCATTAGCGAATTACTATCTCGCAGCTCTGTACCAACCGCTCGGGTGGCGGCCCCTCAGCAACAACGTCTTATCCAGAGCGCCATCGATTACGTCACTCAAGCGCCCTCTCATCGCCCCATCACCGTTAGTGATCTCTGCCAAGCGACACATGTCAGCCGGAGAACGTTACAATACGCCTTCGAGCACTATTGCCAAGTGTCACCCAAACAGTACATCAAGCGCGTCAGGCTCAATCAAGTAAGGCGTGCCCTGCAGGCGCCATTCGAGGATGGTTCGATTTCAGACATCGCTTTTCGCTTTGGCTTTTATCATATGGGAGAATTTGGCCGTAGCTACCGTCAATTGTTTGGAGAGTCGCCGTCTGAGACGCGAATGAGTGGCACTCGTGACTGAGCACGGCGAACTCTTTCCCTATCGAAACGCTGTCTATTAAGACTATTGGCCATTCAGTTTTAACTCTGTGAAGGTCACGCTGTTGTAATCACCGTTGAGTTTGTCCACGGCAAAATCACCCGTGCCCTCGCAACCCGGCCCCCATATTGGGTGACTGTCCTGAACGCTACATTGACCATAGGCGCCTGCTTTAAAGTAGAACGCGTCTTTGGCGTAGCCGGTAGGTGAGTCCTTGTCATCAATCCCCTTACTCAAATCAATCTCATAAGTCACGGTGTCATGACGGTCCGTTTCAAACGTTAGAGACATGGTAGTTCCGTTAACTTCAATTTGATAACTGAATGACTCACCCAAGGCGATGCCCGCTTCACCAGGCTCGGCATCATTTTCCCAAGTGTTACCCCAGACTGGGTAGGCGATGTCTTCTCTATTCGGATCGTCTTTGGCTAAATTTCGTTCATAGTTCCAGAATACTGAACCCATTTTATGATTTGGAAACTTCTTGTAGAAAATTTTGATCGGTTCGTTTCCGTGACCAAAACCTGTCTTGGCTTTGATTTGCTCGTTGTCTTTTTCAGCGTGAATCTGCCCGACAACCACGGAATAGGCGGGATACTTATTTGGATACTTAGCATGAAGAGAGACATGATTAACCTTGAGCGTCGCTTCGAGTTTACCACCAATAGCACTGAATGATTCGGCGTCTGGATGGCTCGATAGTGCCCAGTTGTTTAAAGGATCATGCGTTCCGATGGCAAAGTTCGCACCTCTTGCCATTTGGCGCAACTCTGAACGAGCATTTTTAGAGTTTTTGGTGGTGATGGCTTTATTGTGCACTTCAAACACCAAATGCCCTTGGCGATCGAGGTAGAAAAAGTCAGAGTGTGAATAACTCATCATCGCAACACCTTCAATCTCATCGACTCGGCCATCTTGGTTAATGTCTGAAGGAATGGTGATCTTCCAGTGGCGCATGTCGAACTTGTCTGCAGGGACGGGATAGTTCACACCATTATTGGCCACATCAGCAAGCGTAGGTAAGGACAGAAGCAGCGACGTCGCCACTAACATTTGTTTCATTTTGTTACTCCTTTTTGTGTTATTGTCCTACATACTAATGATCATTTATTGTTCAAAAACAACCAAGAACGAAAAAGCCAATCCAACTCACAGTACAAAGTTGTATTTTGCCACGCAGATCAAAATGCCACCAAATCAGCCTAAATTACGCATTAAAGTAAAAATAAAGTCCAAAAATGGTGATTTTGGCAACAATTAATATGAGTAAAATCACAATTCAGTTTAAATTCCACTCAATTATGCTGGCTTGCCGCACATATAAACTTTTGTGTCATTGTATTACAAATAATTCAAGAAAATACTGATGAGGAAGTTTGAAAGACACTTCACTCTACCGACCAAAATAAAAAGGATGACAACATGAAACAGACGATTCTGACGGTGGCTGCCGCCTCGATGATCTTGGCTTTCGGTGCGCAAGCTCGAACGCTAACATTAGGTCACGCGATGAACCTAGAGAGCGCTGCCCATGCAGGGATGGAAATCTTTGCGGCGAAAGTGAAAGAAAAATCCAATGGCGAAATGGACGTAAAAATCTTTCCTAATGGCATGCTTGGGTCAGAGCGAGATCAAGCAGAGCAAGTCGTGACAGGCGCCATCGATATGGCGAAAATCAACGGCTCGTTGGCTGAATCGTTTGAACCCACTTACAAAGCGATTTCTATCCCATTCTTGTTCCGTGATGCAGACCATATGCATACCTTTATGCGCAGTGAGACAGCACAGCAACTTCTCCAGTCTAGCGAAGGAAAAGGGTTCATCGGGCTCACACTGTATGATTCTGGTTCACGCAGTTTCTACAGCTCGAAACCCATTCAAACCCCCGACGATCTTGCTGGCCTCAAAGTCCGTGTTCCAGAATCTCCAACCATGATGGAAATGGTGAGACTGCTCGGTGCACGCGCGACGCCCGTTCCGTTTACGGAAGTGTATACCGCGCTTCAGCAAGGCGTAATTGATGCTGCAGAGAACAACATTTCCAGCTTAGTCGAAATGAAACACTCTGAAGTCGCGAAATACTATTCCATGGATCAACATATGATGACGCCTGATCTCATCATGATTTCAGAAGTGACATGGAGTAGCCTCAATGACGCTCAGAAAGCCATAGTCCGCGAAGCTGCCGCCGAATCGATGGAAGAAGAAATTAAGATCTGGGCTGATATCGACAGTAAGAACAAGAAATTAGCCGAAACATTGGACGTAAAATTTGTTGAGGTCGATAAAGACAAGTTCCGCGAAAAAGTCGCGCCGATGTTGGACAGTGCCAAGCAAGACCCTGTCTTAGGCACCTACATTGAAGCCATCCAAAAGCTCTGATTGACCCTTAAAGTAACAAGCCCCACCATCGCGGTGGGGCTGCAACTTTGAATCATTGTAAATAGGAGTTTCAATGGTTTCTGCCCTTAACACGTTAAAAACGACGTTAGATAAAGTGATACTCATACTGTGTGGCGTGGCCATTATTAGTCTTGTCATTACTGTGACTTGGCAGGTGTTTAGTCGCTACGTACTTAACGATCCCAGTTCTTTTACTGATGAGCTTGCCCGGTACACCATGATATGGTTCGGTCTGCTGGGTGCCAGTTATCTGTTCGGTAAAAATGGCCATCTGGCCATCACCCTTTTTGTCGGTTCAGTGGGTCCTAAATACCAAAAATACTGCCATCTACTCATCAACTTGGTGTCGTGTGCCTTTATCTATCTTGCCATGATCAAAGGTGGCAGCCAGCTCATTGGTCGGACGATGCTGCAGTTTTCGCCTGCTCTACAGATCCCGATGGCTTATGTCTATTTCATTTTGCCGCTCTCAGGAGCGTTAATGCTGGTTTACCTTCTTCTCAACACCTTACTGCTCTTCAACCAACAAGAGCGTCGCATTAAAGGGTAATGATATGGATATCTCTGTAGGTTTTTGGCTTTTATGCCTCTTTATCGTCATGATCAGCTTCAGTATTCCGATTGCGATCGCCATCGCAATGTCCTCACTGGTGATCATGTGTACTATCCTTCCTCCTCACGTGGCCTTTATGACCGCAGGTCAAAAGATTGTGACTGGCATTGATAGCTTCAGCTTGCTTGCCATTCCTTTTTTCATTTTGGCAGGGAACATCATGAATCGAGGGGGAATAGCCAACCGGTTGGTCGAGTTCGCAAAACTCTTGGTTGGGAAAATGCCCGGCTCGTTGTCACATGTGAATGTGATTGCCAATATGTTGTTTGGCTCGGTTTCCGGCTCAGCGGTCGCCGCGGCGGCAGCGGTAGGAAAAACACTAGAACCAGAGCTGGAAAAGGAAGGCTACGACAAATCGTTCGCTACCGCAGTGAATGTGGCGTCGTGTCCATCAGGCTTATTGATTCCACCCAGCAATTCGTTGATCGTCTTCTCTGTCGTCAGTGGTGGTACGTCCATCGCGGCACTGTTTATCGCCGGCTATGTGCCTGGCATTTTAATGGGCCTCAGCTGTATGGTTGTCGCCTACTTTATTGCCAAGAAAAAAGGCTATCGAACCTTGTCGCAACCAAATACAGCGAGAGAAATTCTCACCATTACTTGGCGGGCAATACCGAGCTTGGGGTTGGTCGTGGTCGTCATTGGAGGGATTATAGGGGGGATCTTTACCGCCACTGAAGGCGCGTGTATCGCCGTTTTGTATTCGTTTTTCTTGTCATTATGTTATCGCACTCTCGGCGTTAAAGAGCTAAAAACCATCTGTGTGGAAACGGCTGAAATCACAGGGATTATGCTGTTCTTGATTGGTGCATCAACAATTATGTCTTGGGCGATGGCCTTCACTGGTTTGCCTAATCTTATCAGTGAATGGATGTTATCGATTTCGGACAACCCGATTATTATTTTCATTTTAATGAACGTGATTTTGCTCATCGTGGGGATGTTTATGGACTTAACCCCTGCCGTGCTCATCTTCACGCCTATATTTATGCCCATCGCAACTCAACTCGGTATGCACCCGATTCACTTTGCGATGATGATCATCTTCAACCTCTGCATCGGGATAGCGACGCCCCCAGTAGGGACCGCGCTATTCGTCGGCTGCAGTGTCAGCGGCGCAAGGATAGAGAGCGTAATACGTGCAGTTTTGCCTTTTTGCGCGGTATTGATCATCACTCTCCTGCTCATCACCTTTGTCCCTGACATCAGTTTGGCCCTGCCCCGAGCATTCGGTTTGATTAACTGAGTTTAGCCCCCCGTCACGCCATGTAACGGGGGGACTTTGCTATTCCCTAAAACCCACTACCAATATTAATATACAGAGCACTCTCTTCGTCACTAAACGCGACATCCATACCGAGATGCAAACCGTAGCGTCTGGCAATTTTGTGCACTTGGTTTTGCCTCCTAGCTGAGTTAGACGCACTACATCCATTCAACCGCGCCACAACTATAGATCTAACTGCCCAAGCGGCACCGGTTTACTGTACAGGTAGCCTTGGTGCAAGTTGACCCCTTGTGAGAGAAGGTAATCGGCTTGTTCCGCGTACTCAACCCCTTCGGCGATCATGGTCAGGTTGAGTGCTTTGGCTAGATTAATGATGGCGTTAAGCACGGGTGCGCTCACGCTGTCGACGCCGATGGTATCAACAAAGCACTTGTCAATTTTAAGCACATCGATTTTGGTCTGCTCTAACACCGCGAGTGAGGTTTGTCCGGTGCCAAAATCATCAATCAACACTTCGAGGCCTTTTTCGCGCAATTTTGCTATGCCCTCTCGGGCTTGACCATCAAGCAATTGACGCTCGGTCACCTCTAAACCTAATACAATGTTGCGCTTTGCGAACTGGTCGTGATGATTCACCAAAAATAGTTGCTTCTCCGCTGAGGCAAAGTAACCCGGCGGGAAATTGATCCCTAAGTGGAACGGCGCATCAAAGTGGCGATCGCACCAATCATTCCATGCTTGCTTGACCACCACATCGGTCAACTCATTGATTAAGTCAAACTCCTCCATCACGGGAATAAACACATCCGGATAGATCAAACCTCGAGTGGGATGCTGCCAACGCACCAACGCTTCCACCCCGACCGTTCGACCACACGCCGCATCCACTTGCGGCTGATAATGGAGCACAAACTCATTGCGACGCAGTGCGAGCTTAATTTCTGCGTACATGCTGCGCTCTGCGCTCAGCTGAATTCTAAGTAAAAACACCGCGATATACAGCACGATTAACGCCAGTACTGCAAGACTCACGTAATACAGCGTGGTCTGTCGAATTAACTCGCTGCTCGCCTCGACGAGAATTCGATGGCCAAATTGACTGGACTCTATCGAATACACGAACCAACTGTTTGGGATACTCGCACCAGCAGGAGCAACTTTGCCGTTTACGATTAACACCGCCGTATTGATGTTCGGCTCCGTCAGATAGCCCAAACGTGCCCGCATAAAATCTCTATCCACCAGCGACACTGCGTGGTAGATCTCTCCATCAATCACACGTGAATTAATCACCGCTAGTGAGACATCCACAGAGTTAGGGAGCGGCACCACCTCAATGGTCTGATTTTCCACCGGTTCGGTCAGCGGAAACAACGCACTGGTGTTGCTCAATGATGAGCAGATCACTTGGCCATTGCGGAGGGTTTGCTGCTCTTCCACCTCTCGCTCATAGCGCATGTTTTGCTGAATCACATGACAGAGATTGGGCGCGATGAGTGCAGCGCGGTTTTCATCAAGAATACCGTTGATGATGCGCTCGTAGGTGACCATGTAATGGTCACCGATATCTTGCAGGGTTTGGTGAATTTTTTGCGTGGCAAAGTAGACTGAGGCAACGAAAATCAGCAACGGCGGGATGACATACACCGCGAAGCGCGACGACGCTTTTTTAACCTGACGATATCCAACCATAGCCAACTCAACTTACTGTTTATAATAATATTATAAACATAACCTCAACATCGAGGTTATTCAATTTTCCTGTGCAATTTCACGCTTTGTTTGCGCCTAGCTGAGTCGTTTCAATACGATGGTTTGATCAAGCTGCTGATGAAAAGGTTGATAGTCGAGTCCCATATCAAACAGATATTCTGTCACCAAGCTTCGTACGCACCCTTGCAATTCCTTTGCGCTCCAAGGTTTTTCAAAATAGTGACTCACCCCGGCGGTGTTGATAGCGGTGATGGTGTCGGTGTGGGTCGCTTGTCCAGTGAGCAAGACTTTCTTGGTGTGCTTAAATCGGTTGTCATTGGTGATCTCGGTTAAGAGTTCTACCCCTGTCATTCCAGGCATAACATGATCTGAGACTACGACTGCGATAAACTCGCCCTGTGCATCAAGCTCATCCATTAACTCCAGCACTTCCTCACCAGATTCACAATCTAACACCGTGAGCCATTGGTTGAGTGGCTCTAAATCCTGAACGACCGCACTTAATACTTCTCGTTGGTCGTCAACACAAATGACATTCAGCTTATCCATTGCTCTCTCCTAACGGTAACTTGACGCGAAAAATGGTGCGTGAAGGATCGCTTTTGACCACCACACTACCGCCATTTTCGCTGACGATTCTTTTAACGATGGCAAGCCCAAGGCCCAAGCCAAACGATAAGCCACCTTTTTTGGTGGTGAAATTGGGCTGAAAAATTTTGCGCCGGGTCGGCTCATCAATCTCTGGCCCATTGTTAGCGATGGTGACCAAAATCCTCTGGTTGACCACCTTAGTGTGTATCTCAATCATCGGGTCGTCTGTGCTGCGCATCGCATCACACGCGTTTTTGATGATGTTGCTCCATACCTGAACAAATTCGGTCGAGGAGCCTTGAATCCTTGGTAATTGAGCAGGCCGCAAGTGCACATTCACTCGGCGTAAATCACTTTGCAGCAACGCAAGGGCTTTGTTGAGGGTGTCGTTAATGTCGAGCAGCTCCAACGGCTCATTGTCCGTGCGCCCAAGCTGTTTCACCGATTTAACGATGGCAACAGAATGGCGCGCGGCACTGCGCAAATCGTGCATACCCCGCCCCATCTGCCAATATTTCAATGCAGAATTGACATCGCTTAGCCACTCGCTTGGCACCTCATCACTGGCCAACGCTCGTGCGAGCGCACTGGCGGTTTTGCTATCAACGCGATAGCGCTGCTCGATGTTTTTTGCCAAACGGCGAATCTCTCGTGACGAGATCATTTGCCCTTGCCGCAAGCCAAAATCAAAGTGCGCCTTATAAGCAGGTTTGACCTCAGAGAGCAGTTCACTCAGTTCTTGTTGCAGGCGCTCCGTTTTGCTACTGACAACACCAATCGCATTGTTGAGTTCATGGGCGATCCCCGCAGCCAGTTGACCCAAAGTGGTCATCTGCTCGGCGGTATGCAGCTGTTGCAACGCTTTTTCTTTGGCTAGCGCTTCTTGGGTCGCTCGGTGCTGGCGGCGATTGAGTTCATTGACCATCACCGGCATAAACTGCGCATTGAGAGGCCCCAACCGTTCTGGCTCCACCGCTGCCGTGGTGCGATCAATCCAAGCCAGTTTGACGTCCGTTTTGCTGATGACCGTTGAGGAGGCCATCCACGTCCCGGAGAAAAAACTGTGCACGCCAATGAAGGCACTTGGCCCAGCGGTAAACACCTTAATGCGTTTGCCTTTGGATTCGGATTCAACAAACCCCTCAAGATCACCTTCTCGAACATAGTAGAGCCGATCGTTACTGCCATTTTGTTGCAAGATCACCTGATTCGCCGCCAAATCCATTTGGCGTTCTGGATCTGAAAAATAGTGACGAATCAGCTCGTCCATGACGTTATCCAACATGGCCGATAAGATTTAAAATCCACACCAACACAAAGCTCAGTAATACGCCCACCACGCCAAGAATCACCCCGACTTTCGCCATCTGGTTACTCTGTACGTGACCGGTTGCGTGCGCCAGCGCGTTGGGCGGCGTACTGATGGGCAGCGACATGCCAAGGGATGCAGCGAATGTCACTACAAGAATCAAGGTCACTTCACCGCCCAATGGCGCCAGTGACGTCATCGAGGTGCCAAGCGCGGCCATAATAGGCATCAACAAGTTGGCGGTTGCAGTATGAGACATGAAATTCGCCATCAACAAGCAGAGCATTGCGGCGCCAAACAGGACAACGTAAGGAGAGAAAGCATCAAACGGAATACTGTGAACAACACTTTGTGCTAATCCGGTTTTGTCCAGCGCGAGACCGAGCGCAATACCACCGGAAACGAGCCATAGGACATCCCAAGAGATCTTCTTCAAATCTTCTTTGTTGATGATGCCTGTGAGCGAGAAGATCGCGACCGGAATCAGCGCCACGGTGTAGGAGTTCATACCGTGGCTTGAGCCCATCAACCACAATACAATCGTCAGCGTGAATGTCGCGTACACTAAGATTGCTTTCGGAGTTTTGAGGAACTTTCCTTTGATCGACAGTTCAATGCGTTGCTGCTGCGCACGGTAGAGGCTGTTCATTAACACCCATGCGAGCGCCATCATCACCACGACAAACGGCACACCAAATGCCATCCACTCACCAAAACTGATGCTGTTCTCCCCCACCAGATACTTCAACGCGATCGCGTTAGGCGGCGTACCGATTGGCGTACCGATGCCGCCGATATTGGCCGCGACCGGAATACAAAGTGCAAACGCCACACGCGCTGGATCTTTGGGGCCAAACAGCGCAATCACCGGCGTTAAGATCGAGAGCATCATCGCTGTGGTGGCCGTGTTGGACATAAACATGGAAAAGATGCCCGTGATCAGCATTAACCCGAGCATCACATACTTAGGATCATGGCCAAACGGTTTGAGTAATACTCGTGCTAAGTTCACATCCAACCGGTATTTGGTTGCGGCCATCGCCAAGAAAAAACCACCCAAAAACAGCATGATAATTGGGCTTGCGAAGGTCGCCATAATGTCAGAGTAGTTGAGTAAGGTACCAAAGTGCGCCTCACCCTCATTGGCGCGAAACCAATAAATACCCTTGTTGGAAACCAGCAGTAATTCCAACACAATAATCACCACTGACGTGGCATAGATGGGGATCGGCTCAAATACCCAGCACAACGCAGCCAGTAAAAAAATCGCCGTTACACGTTGTTGTACTAGCGTAAATCCGTCAAACGGGAAAGCGGACAGAGGTAAGGCGAGAACGATCAGTGGAATCACGATCGGTATAATGAATTTCAAGTACTTTTGCATGACACAGCTCATCCTGAGAATAATTTCTCGCCGCAGTATCAGGCTTTAGAAAGCTGACGACCCTAGTGTCGGATCAATCTTTTTGCAACTATACCAATGAGTTATTTGGAATGTGATCTAGAGCTCACTTTTCACGTGCTACGCGACAACGTGGCTGACATCAAGCGCTCAATGTGCTGTTATCCGTGCTCGCCAGAAAAACAAACGTGCAGATTTAGCCACAATCGAATTAATTTCGTGACATTGGGGTGGTTAATTTAAAATTCAATGGCGATATTGTTGCCATTTTTGCACATGTAAAATGACAAACGTGATATTTATCACACTTATGATTTCGCGCAGAATACATTCCGTACAGAGAACAACTTCTCCCATGTGAACAAATTCTGAGGAAATCAAAATGAAAAAAGTATTATCAGTACTCGCCCTTACCACACTGACTTCAAGCATGGCTTTTGCTGCTAGCGACTACACACTGAACGTTGAACCTAACAACAACCAAGCGAAAGTTACCGTATTGAAAGATGGCCAACCGGTCAGCAACGTACCGGTTAAAGTCGTCGGCAACGGCACCAAAACTCACATTTCAGGCTCAAAAGGCACCTTCGTTGCGGCAAACTTGTTCGATAACGGCCGTACCTTCACCTTTGAACTGGTTGATGACAACGGCGAAGTCGTTCGCGAACAACGTTACCTCACTTCATTCTAAGTTAGACGGTTGCTGTCCACAGCTGTCTGCGTGAATCGTCACAGTGAGACGCGCCTTGTACGGCCAGTCTGCTCAGTATATCAAAACGCCCAGTATCAACTGGGCGTTTTTTATTGCTCGGACGTTACGGTTCGCTCTGCTTTCACTCAATCTACTTGGTGTATGTTAGCTAAAGTACTGCTCCCACACTGGCGGCGTCCCGATGACTTGCTGAGCAATATCAATAAAGGCTTTTGCCAAAGGCGAAACGTTGCGGTGAGTATACAGGGCGTAGACATCACCAAAAGAGGGCATGTGATAATCGGGGAGCAACTGAACCAACCCCATCTTTTCGATTTCTTTAGAAATCATAAACTGACCAATCATGGCATACCCCATCCCTGATTTAACGCTGTCTATCACTAACTGAGGCTCATTGACGCGATATGGCCCAGTCATGGTGAAGGTGTCCAAGCGCAAGTTATCTTTCGAGTGAATCTGCAATTTATCAATCACAATACTGCTGTTGGCGTAAATAACCGCTGGGAGCGCCACCAATTGCTCAGGGGTCTCAGGCAGACCATGCTGCTCAACAAACTCTTCAGACGCCACCAGCGCCAATTTGTTGTCCGCCAGTCGTTTCGCCACCATGGACGAATCGCGCATTGGGCCGATGCGAAACGCAAGATCAATACGCTCTTTGATCACATCAACACGCAAATCATCCAGCACCAAGTTGACGGTCGCTTTCGGGTATTTCTCCAAAAACGCTTCCACCACCTTTTGAATGTACTTACGCCCAAACAGCGTGGTGCTTGAGATCCTCAAGTTGCCGACCGGCTCGCTATGGTAAGACTCGGCAATTTGCTTGGTCTCTTCGAGCAGCGAGCTGACTTTATTGGCTTGATCCACAATCTGATAGCCGACATCGGTTAGCGACAACGAACGGGTAGTTCGGTTGATAAGCCTTACCCCTAAATGCTCTTCAAGCTGTTTCACCTGCTTAGAGAGCACTGAACGGTCGAGATTGAGTCGGTCTGCCGCTTTGGCAAACGAGCCCGCTTTCGATACTTCCAGCAACAGCTCCATCCTACTGGCCAAATCCATTCACACCTCTAATTATCTATCCACCATTCATTTCGCCATAGTAGCGGAGCTACACAAAAAAATTAAGCCCGCCAAATGGCGAGCTTAGTGGGTATCCTGAATAAACAAGGTGCAAGTCGAAGGTGTTACACTTTGAAAAAGCCAAGTTCTTCTTTTTGTGTGACTGCGAGTTTTGACAGCTCAGCCGAGGCTTGCAGCGTTTCATCCACACCCGAGACGTTCTTTTGCACCAGATCGTAGGCGTGAGTGGTGTTTTGGGAGATGTCCTCGGTGACGCTAAATTGCTCTTGCGCGGCAGTCGCCACTAACGTGTTGATTTCAGAGATGGCGTCCACCGCGCGATAAATCTCTTCAAATGAGGCTTTGACGCGATCGGCGAGCTCGACTGACTCCTCAATCAAACCAACATTTTTGCTCATATTGTGCTGCGCCACATCAGATTGTTTTTGCAGCTTTTCAATGATCTCTTTGATGCTTACGGTAGAATCTTGCGTTTTGGATGCCAAACTGCGCACTTCGTCGGCCACAACGGCGAAGCCTCGCCCATACTCACCCGCACGCGCCGCCTCAATGGCTGCGTTCAGCGCCAGCAAATTGGTTTGCTCCGAAATGGTATTGATGACTTCAATCACGCTACTGATCTCTAGCGCAAACTGGCGCAAATCACTGACAATTTGCGCGCTGTCATTGACAGAGTCGCTGATAGAATCGGTCAAGGCGATATTTTTCTCCAGAGTCAGCTTACCGTTGGCGACATTCTCACGTGCACCTTTGGCAACCTCTTCCGCTTGCACCGCTTGCTGACTCACCTCTTGAGAGGTAGAAGACAACTCATTGATGGCTGTGGATATTTGCTCCATCTGCGCCAACTCTTGATGTGCGTTGGATTTGGTGTCATTCATGATGACGTTGAGTTGCTCAGACGCCGAGGAGACGCTTTCCGAGATGCCGTGTGTGTTCTTAATCAGCTCAGAGAGTTGCAGTTTGAGCTTGATCAGAGAGAGATAAATACCCGTCTCTTTGCCCGTTTGCGGGATCTCTTGACTGAAATCCCCTTTGGCCATCTCTTCCATCAAATGCGCAATTTCATCGGGCGTACCGCCAACCGGGACTAATACCAGTTTGTCGACCAACACAAACAGCACGCCAATCGCTAGCAGCAGACTCACAAAGCCTATAACAGCTGATGTGATCAATTGATCGTTCGCATTGCGCTCAATTTGCGCATCACGGATGAAGGTAACAAACTTCCATCCACTGACGTCCAGTTTTGTCCAAAAAGCGGTGAAGTCGGTCGCCTTACCATCCACGACTGCCTCGTATTGTAGGATCTGGGTATCCTTGTTGAATTGTTTATAGAGCGGGCGCTCTTGGTAGATGTCTTTTCCTAATAGATCTTGATACGGGGACAACAAAATAGTGCCATCTTCACCGTATAGGAACATGTCATTGCGACCTTTGATTTTAGTCAGCAATGAATCGAGATAGATCGAGGTGATCACAGCCACTTGAGGATTGATTTTGTAGGCCAATACCACCACTTCTTTTTGTGTCACAGCTGAGACAAAAGGCGGCGAAACGAAAAATGTCTTCCCTTGTGTGAACAGTGCAGTGTAATAAGAGCGGCTGAGCTCTTTAACGTTGAAATCCATTTGGCGACCTTCCACGTTGTATATGCCGCCATCCACATCAATAATATACGCGCCCTCAATAAAAGACTGCTGTGTGCGATAAAGCATTTCCAACTGCGTCACAGCTTTGGTCGATAAACCTTGGTCAGTGATATCACCAACGCTCACCTTAACGCCCGACAAGACGTGTTGGTAGCCAGTGAACTTCTCAGTGAGGTAGGTTTCTACTGCAGCATTTTTCTCCATCAGCACTGTTTGGCTGAGTGCCACGCTCTCCTCTTTGAATGATAAAAATCCAGTCACCGTCAGCAATGCTACGATGACAACAATCATACTGCCAATCGCCGCGGATATTTTCAGTTTGAATGAATTCACACTCATTTCCCTTTGTCATTATTGAAATATGCACTAAGGGTAAATCGATGCTGCCAATCCTTTATTGATCGGAGTTAATCTTGATGCTGAAACTATCATTCCGAGTGATAATTTAACCATTCAAATGACGGGGGAGTCTTGCAGCGTAGATGGAATCTGCTAGGATGTGCGCCCTCTACTCGATAAAGTGTTCACCATGAATCGTAAAAAACGCATCAACCAGGTTTTGAAGTCAAAACAGAAAAAAGCGAACGCTAAGTTGCACAAAAGCAACAAGCCGCGTTACATCTCTAAAGCCGAGCGCGCCAAGCTTGAAAACGGGGAAGAGAACGCAACCCAAGTATCAGACAATGAGACTGAGCAGAGCGCAGCCAATTCAGAATCAGCGACGCAGTAATAGATCGTGGTCGATGGCGATGAATCGATCACTCGCCTCTATCAAGCTTTGGGCTGTCAGTGCCTCGACACCGTAAACGTCAACGGGCGTATTAAAACGCTGCTTAATACGCTCCAGCAACAAGGTAAAATCCCCATCCCCTGACAGCAGAACGACTCTATCGACTTTGGCCGCCGCCTCATAGACATCGAGCGCGATACCCACATCCCAATCCCCTTTCGCACTGCCATCTTGACGCTGGATAAAAGGTTTTAACTTCACATCAAACCCGATACCACGCAAGATATGGTGGAACTGGCGTTGTTTAGGATCATGAGAAGCGATGGCGTAAGCATTGGCGATCGACACTTGACGCCCTTGCGTCGCAACGTACCAAAATTGGTTGTAATCGAAGTGAGCGCGGAACTGCGCGCGCGTGGTGTAATAGATGTTTTGCACATCCACAAAGAGTGCGATGGTTTCCATCAAGTGCATCCAACCTGGTGATTTAGCAATGGTTCGGCACTGTAACAGAATTCGATGAGGTTGAGAAATCGGTCTATTGGCAATAACAATAGCGGCAGAGAATCCCTGCCGCTATTGCTCGTCTAGCCAACGAGTTGTTAATTTAATACGGTGTAACCACGGTTGGTCATGCAGTTACGCATCACGGTTTGGCGTTCAGCTTCATAGTTTTTCTGGTTTTCACGGCGATCTTTACTGCCACCAAGCACACCAACCGCTAAGCCCACGCCAGCGCCCTTCTTCGCACCTTCCGAACCTGAACCACCAGCGATTGCCGTACCCGCCGCGCCCAGCGCTGCGCCTTTCGCTGCGCCACCGACAGCACCACGTGATTGGGTGTCTTTTTGCACTTGATTGGCCAACTCTTCACATTGATGCTTATCGTAGATGAAGTCTTTCTCATCAACGCCGTTTTTATCAATAATCAAATTGGCGTTTGCGCCGGCTGCCATGACAAGGGTGGCAAATAACGTGGTCATTCGTTTCATCGTTGCTCCAACAAAGCGTTCGCGTTAATTCGTTGTTAAGGAGAATAAGCAACCCTGCGCCGCTTCACTAGGAATAACGATTATTCCGTCTTATTTTCTGGTGCAAACCAATGCAATGAACGATGCAATTGTGTGACGCTGCCGACCACAATCAGCGCGGGACTCACGGCTTGTTCGGCGAGATTCGCCAGATCTGCGAGTTTACCCGTTAAGACACGCTGCTCTTTACGAGTGCCGTTTTCGATGATGGCGCAGGGCATGTCGACATCCATACCCTGCTCAATAAGATTGGCCTGAATGTGGCGACACTGTTTTAAACCCATATAGAAGACTAACGTATTGTTTGGCTGTGCCAGCGCGGACCATTGGATCTCTTGTCCGTTCTTTTGAACATGACCCGTAATAAACTGCACGCTCTGGGCATGGTCTCGGTGCGTCAAAGGAATCCCCGCGTAAGAGGTCGCACCTGCGGCGGCGGTGATGCCCGGCACCACTTCAAATGAGATATTGTGCTCGGCGAGCGCTTCCAACTCTTCGCCACCACGGCCAAAGATGAATGAGTCACCACCTTTAAGGCGCACGACACGTTTGCCTTGCTGGGCTTTTTCGACCAAGATTTGATTAATTTGATCTTGCGGTACACAGTGAAAATCGAGCTGTTTACCCACGTAAATCCGCTCTGCCTCAGGGTTAGCGATGGCGAGGATCGCCTCTGACACCAATCGGTCGTAAACCAAGACCTCCGCTTGCTGGATAACTCGATACCCTTTCACTGTCAGCAAATCCGGATCGCCCGGGCCCGCTCCGACCAAAGAGACAAAACCACCTTGATTTGTGTTAACGGCGTTTGTAGACATAACCACCACTCTTAAAAATTCGCGATAAAAAGTGACAATCGCTCTATTGGAATCATCACTTGTTATCGAAATTCAGCCCCGCGGAGAGCGGGGCTGAGTGACATTATTTCGCGTTCGATACCGGAGTTACTTGCGCGTTCGTCTCTTCTGCGTCAAGCGCTGGCGCTGTTTTCGCGTGAGTGAGGTATAGTGGGATGCAGGTAAACACAAGACCACCGACAATGTTACCTAGAATTGTTGGGATCAAGTTGAAGTTTAACCATGTCGCGACACCAAAATCCGCACCCAGCATCATACCTAGCGGGAATAGGAACATATTTACTACTGCGTGCTCGAATACTAGCGCGAAGAAAATAAAGATAGGGAACCACATAGCGGCGATACGACCACTTAAACGGCGTGCGGTCATGTTACCAATCACACCGAGACACACCATGAGGTTACACAAAATGCCGCGCACGAAGCAGGTGATCCAACCATCCATACCTAATGATTCAAAACCCGCCGAGCGTGCTGTTGATGCATTGATGATGGTTTTAGCGACGGCGCCGCCATCATTGGTGAAGTTGGAGGTCAGTGACAGTGCAATGATGTAAGCGATGAAGATAGAGCCCACTAGGTTGCCCAGGCCAACGAGCCCCCAGCAGCGAAGGACGCGACCCCAGGTGATGCCTGGACGGTTTTCAAATTTCGCTAGCGGCGCTAAGCCAAAGACACCGGTCACTAAGTCGTAACCCATAATACTCAAAATCACAAAACCCACAGGGAACACCATCGCCCCGACTACACCCAACCCAGTTTGGGTAATCGTCGTGAGCGCCAGAACCACCGCCAGTGACAGGATAATACCCGCCATAAAGCCACGGATAAGTAAATCTCGCGTATGGGTGTTGGTTTTCGCTTCACCAACATTGATCATCGTTTGCACGAATTCAGCAGGCTTGAAATCAGACATCATTGTCTCTCCATAAAGTTTAAAAATAAAAGTGAATAGGGAAAGGCTCCCGGCTGTCGCAGCCCTGCGCCAACAGGGAACCTTTAATCTATTGACTCTAAGAAAGAAAGTAAGCGATAACGCTAGCCCTCAATCTCTACCGCCCCTTTCACGACGCGGGCATTAAACGCTTTGACGCTGAAGCGCTCATCTTCCATACACACGCCCGTTGCTAGGTTGAAATGCTGCTTTTTCAGTGGGCTTGCCACCCAAAGCTCGCCTTTGTGCTCACCGATAAGGCCTCGTGATAACACGTTGGAGCGCGCGAAGGGATCCATATTGCTGATAGCAAACACCTCTTCTGCTTCTGACGGACGAAAGATTGCCACTTGTTGCTCCTTCACTAGCGCACATACGCCCGTACCAGGAATGATGTCTGTGATGTCACATACTTTTTCAAATGCCATGATGATGACTCCGCTCTTATTCAGTCACTGCTACGTGAAGGATGTCGCCCTTCACCTCTGGGTGTTTTTCGGTGTAAGTGGCTGGGCGGTGCTGAGCACGCTCATCAACAAACACGACGTTGTCATCACGCTTATCTGAGTTGATGAAGTGTGAGAAGCGTTTTAGCTGCGACTCATCGTTGATGGTATCCGTCCACTCACAGCGGAACGCGTCAACCAATTTCGCCACGTCATTTTCTAACTGCTCGTTGATACCCAGTTTGTCTTCAACAATCACTTCACGCAGGTAATCAACGCCTCCTTCCATATTCTCTAGCCACACGGATGTGCGCTGCAGTGGCGCAGCCGTACGGATGTAGAACATCATGAAACGGTCAATGTATTTAATGAGCATTGCTTCATCTAGGTCGCTTGCGAGCAAATCAGCATGGCGTGGCTTCATACCCCCGTTACCACAGACGTACATATTCCAGCCAGCATCGGTCGCGATGATGCCAAGGTCTTTACCTTGCGCTTCCGCACACTCACGCGTACAGCCAGAGACACCGAACTTCATCTTGTGTGGCGTACGGATGCCTTTGTAGCGGTTCTCGATCATCACGCCTAGCCCAACTGAATCTTGAACACCGTAGCGACACCAAGTGGAGCCCACGCATGTCTTCGCCATACGCAGTGCTTTGGCGTACGCTTGACCGGTTTCGTAGCCTGCGGCAATCAGCTTCTTCCAAATGGCCGGAAGGTCATCTTTTTGCGCGCCAAATAGACCGATACGCTGCGCGCCCGTCACTTTGGTGTAAAGGTTGTACTCTGCTGCCACTTCAGCCAATACTTTCAATGCTTCTGGTGTGACTTCACCACCCGCCATACGAGGGATAACCGAGTAAGTACCGTCTTTTTGCATGTTACCGAGGAAATTATCGTTGGTATCGTGTAGCTTAACCAGTTGTGGTTTTAGGATGTGCTCACCCCAGCAAGAAGCCAGAATAGAACCCACTGCTGGCTTACATACTTCACAGCCG
Source organism: Vibrio sp. R15-SG3-ISO1A (assembly GCF_059833955.1). Lineage (NCBI taxonomy): Bacteria > Pseudomonadati > Pseudomonadota > Gammaproteobacteria > Vibrionales > Vibrionaceae > Vibrio > Vibrio sp. R15-SG3-ISO1A. Next base: position 5,204 of record NZ_JCBDGH010000090.1, on the reverse strand, counting down.
TAGCCTTGACCATACTTCTCTAGAAGCTCATCAAACGTTTTGATCTCTTCAATGCGAATCAGGTGGAACAGCTCTTGGCGAGAGTAGGCAAAGTGCTCACAGATATCGTTCTTCACTTCGATGCCAGATTTTGCCAGCTCAGCGTTCAGCACTGATGTGACCAGTGGGATACAACCACCACAGCCAGTACCTGCACCGGTTGCCGCTTTAATGTCAGCAATCGTGTGATGACCTTCAGCCACCGCTTGTGCCACTTTGCCTTTCGTTACATCGAAACAAGAACAGATAACCGCACTTTCTGGTAGCGCGTCTGCACCCAGTGTTGGCTTCTCTGCACCAGCGTGCGCTGGCAGGATCAGCGTATCTGGGTGCTCTGGCAGGTCAATTTCATTCAGCATCAACTGAAGAAGATCGCCATAGTCAGACGTATCACCAACCATCACCGCGCCAAGCAGTTTTTTGTTGTCTTGGGACACAATCAGACGCTTGTAAACTTCTTGCTCGTCGTTTTGGTAAACGTAGCTCTTACAACCTGGAGTACGACCGTTGGCATCGCCAATAGACCCGACTTTCACGCCCAGCAGTTTCAGTTTGGCCGACATGTCAGCACCTTCAAACTTGCTGTCGTTACCAAGCAGGTGATCAACCGCAACCGTTGCCATCTTGTAACCTGGCGCCACTAAGCCGTAGAACATATCGTTCCAAGCGGCACACTCACCGATCGCATAGATGTTCTCATCAGAAGTCTGCGCAAAGTCGTTGATGGCGATACCGCCGCGAGTCCCGATCTCTAGCTCCATTTGGCGCGCCAGTTTGTCTTGCGGGCGAATACCGGCCGAGAACACGATAAAGTCCGTCTCAAGCTCAGTGCCATCGGCAAAACGCATCACGTTACGTGCATTTTGGCCTTCTGGTGCAATCTCAAGTGTGTTTTTGCTGGTGTGAACGTTCACGCCCATGCTTTCAATTTTGTTACGCAGTTGGTCGCCGCCCGCTTGATCGAGCTGCTCAGCCATCAACTTAGATGCAAACTCAACGACGTGTGTTTCAACGCCGAGCGCCTTCAATGCGCCTGCTGCTTCAAGGCCAAGTAGACCGCCGCCGATAACCACACCGACTTTGCTCTTCTTCGCACAAGCTTCAATTGCTTTTAGATCTTCAATGGTGCGGTAAACAAAGCAATCTTTGCTTTCGCGACCTTTAATGGGTGGCACAAATGGGAAAGATCCCGTCGCAATAATCAGCTTGTCGTACTGAATTTCACGGCCAGAGCTTGAATAGACGGTGCGTTTGTCTCGGTTGACGTTAATTGCGCGCTCACCGAGTAAGACGTTGATCGCGTGTTTTTCGTAGAAGCCTACTTTAACGAGAGAGAGTTCTTGCGCGGTATGGTGAGAAAAGTAAGAAGAAAGGTGGACACGGTCATAGGCAACACGAGGCTCTTCGCAAAAAACCGTGATGTCAAACTGTGAGACATCCGTCTTATCGACCAAATCTTCCAGATAACGATGGCCAACCATGCCGTTGCCGACGATGACCAGTTTCAACTTGCTCATAATACTTCCTAAGAGTTAGGTGCTTATATCTGAGCGCATTGTTTATCGATTGGCTGATTTATTTCATGACGTAAATCAATTCAAAAATCAAACTACCCTAAAGGGGTAGACGTGAACTACAGTGAATTCAAACACCTATCCGCCATTTATGCTTTGAGATCACACTAACACTGTAACAGTGCACCTAATTTCATTTTCATTAGTGTGATCTTACTTCACGCCTGAACTTGATTAGTGAAATTAATGGCATAATATGTCTATTAATCAAACAAAAGTATAATAAAACAGCGGTTAACAGATGGCTTCAGGGAACGAACTCGATATTTTTCGACCGTCGCGGCAATTGCGACGGGCAACGTTATTTTGGCTTAGTTTAGTGTTGGCCGCCATGTCGATGCTGGTGGCCATCGTGAACGTCTATGTTGGGCCGTTTTATACGCTTGCCTACATAGAAGCGATGTTTTGCACCTTCTCTCTTTACGTGGGTTACTGTTGCTATCATGGCAGGCACTCGAACACCTTAGCAGTGCTCTACATTTATAGCGTGGTGGCCATCATCAGCGTTGCGACCTATAGCCACCCAGTCGCGCACGGTTTGTTTGTTTGGGCGTTCCTTTACCCGGTTCTCTTTTATCTGATTCTTGGTCGTCGACAAGGCTTCATTGCGACGGCGATTGGATTCTCTTTACAGTTGGTGATCATCTCTCAAAAAAGCGGCGATACCGCCCTACTTGATTACTTCCACCTCTCAATTAACTTTGCACTAGCCTTTGCTGCCGTATGGATCACAGCACACGTCTTGGAGGTCAAGCGTAAAACCTCAGAAGCTTCCTTAGGTCACCTGGCCTCACGGGACGCTTTGACGGGTGTCTACAACCGCCATGCGTTGGTGCACAACTTCGAGCGTTATCGTCGTGAGAGCCAAACACTGCCCCTCTCTTTGCTGATCTTAGATTTGGATTACTTTAAGCAGGTCAATGACCAATTTGGCCACGATGTCGGAGATAAGGTGCTGATACAGACGGCAGCACTGATTGATGCCTTAAGCGATGAGCATCTGGTCTATCGCATTGGGGGTGAAGAGTTTTGTGTTGCTCTGCACAACACGGATTTACCACACGCAATGCAAAAAGCCGAACAGATTCGCGCTACGATTGAACGCGCAAACTTTCACTCTCGTGAAGAACCAATTCATTTAACCGTCAGTATTGGGGTTTACCAGTGCGACCACTACCACGATCTTGAAAGTGTGCTGCGTGAAGCCGACAAAGAGCTCTATCGCGCCAAACAAAATGGCCGTAATCAGGTCATGGTTTGCAATGAAGCGGCGGCCTCATAGGGCCGCTATTCTGCTGTGTCTGACTCGTCGTCAAACACGACGTTGTAGTTTTCTGTGTAAGTACAGTGTGGTTGGCGGCTACAGGTAAAGAAACGCCGACCTTTGAACTCCCCTTGGCTGGCGATCTTGATGTTCATTGGGCTGCCGCAGCGTTTGCAAAAACGCACCTCTTTATCCGATTCAATCAGATCAATATGTGCGGCGAGCAATCGACGCAGTCTCCCGACTTGATAGCTGTGCTTGACCGATGCACCGATGAGCGGGATCCCGGCAGATTTACATACGTGCATCAAGAGTTTCTGGCGCTCGACCTTACCTTTATTGAGCTCTTTGCCGTCATCAAGCTCAATCACGGCCCGCACATCCAAAGAGCGAGGATCGCACACCACATAGTCAAAATAGCTGCGCGCAATGCGGTTGTTGGCGATAAACCACTGCTTTTTGTCGGTGGCTTTCGGCGCTATGACGTTCGCCATGTTCACTTTACTCAACACCACCGCTTGCTGACCAACCGCGCTGATAAGGGCATTGTAAAACGCCGTCTCTTGCATGTTGAGTAGCGCGCCCTTGCGTTTGTAGGCGCTGTCTTTGAGCTCATCTTGCTTAAGAAATCGCTTTTGCACGATGAAAAAGAAGATCACTAGTATCGCAACAACGATGAAAACACTTTCCATTCCATTCACACCAATAGCTTAACTTTTCAATACTTTACCACAACTTCATTCCGTCGCAGCAGATTTGTAGCAGCGCTCAGGGCGCCCGACCGTGCCGTAGTTGAGATCCGCCGTCAGCTCACCCGTACTGATTAAGTGTTCCAGGTAGCGCCGAGCTGTGGTGCGGCTTGCGCCAATCTGTTCGCCCGCCTCATCCGCGGTCAAACTCTCGGTTTGCTTGAACAGTGCACGAATTTTATCCAAAGTGACGGCGTCAATGCCCTTTGGCAATCGGGCCACATTGGACGTCGCGAGCGTGGACGCTTGCAGCATTTTATCCACTAAGCGTTGATCGATACCGTCACTGTGCGTCAGTTGTTGCTGCCTATCTCGATATTTGCTTAACGCCGCTTCTAGGCGAGAAAAGACGACGGGTTTGAGCAAGTAATCCACCACACCACCGCGCATCGCCTGTTGTAAGGTTTCAACATCGCGCGCCGCCGTGATCAAAATCGCGTCACACTGGCGCTGTTTTGCGCGCAATTCACGCAAAATATCCAGCCCCGTTCCATCAGGCAAGTGAACGTCGAGCAGCACGAGATCGGGGGCCAGCAGCTCGAGTTGCATGTCAGCCTCCACTTTGCTTGTCGCAATACCAATGACCTCAAAGCCGCCCATCTGATCGAGATAACGTTGGTGAAGCTGCGCGATGGCTAAGTCATCTTCCACAATCATGATTCGTATCGCCGAACTCATCCTTGCTCTTCCTTTGGTAAATAGACTGTCATTCTGGTGCCAAAATCCTTGTTATCGGTAATATCTAATTGCCCGTGGTAACGTGTAGATAGCTCATTCACTAAGTATAATCCGACCCCGCGATTGGATTGGTCTTTACTCGACACACCGCGTTGAACAAGATCCTCTTTGCTTAGGTGTACAGGTAGCCCGCAACCTTGATCGCTCACCTCAAGAATGATCTCGTTACCATAATCACTGATCGACACTTCTATGATGCGCCTCGATTGGGCTAATTGGCCTTCTTGGCTAATTGCCTCTCGCACGGCATCGAACGCGTTGTCGATCAAATTACCTAAGATGGTGACTATGTCTTCGGCATTGATTCGCTTTGGTAACGGCTCGAGTCTTGTGCCTTCTTCTACCGCCAACTCCAATCCAAGCTCGCGCGCGCGCTCGGTTTTACCAAGCAGCATGCCCGCGATTAGCGGCTCTTTAACCGTCTCGCGTAAAAATTCGATCAAGACTTGATAATGCTCAGTCTCTTGGCCAATCAATGCAAGCACTCCCTCTAACTCCCCCATTTGCACCATGCCGCTGATGGTGTTGAGTTTGTTTCGATGCTCATGCGTTTGAGAGCGGAGCATCTCTGCGTACTCTTTGGTTTTGGCCAATTGCTCAGTTAAATCGGTGATATCGTCACGCAAGCGGAAACTGGACACCGCACCGACCACTTGGCCATCCAATATAATCGGGCTGCGATTGGCAATAAGACGTTTATTATTGAGGTAAAGATTGATGTCGTTATCGGTACGAGCAGTCGTCAACACAGTATGCAAGTCACTGTCTGGCAACACTTCACTGAGTGGCTGATTCAAACATGCCTGTTTGTCCAAACCTAAAATTTGGCAGGCACTTTTA